>NZ_JAUBPS010000047.1:0-51967 GCF_036700865.1 Microcoleus sp. S13C4 | reverse complement strand
TAGCATCGCGAAAAACTACCTTGCCAGATTGGGGAGACGCGGCGCTACTGGCGAGAGAAACTTTGTTGGCCTCTCTAGTAGTTTTGGGGCTGTTAATTAATATCGCTCGCACCCAGAGTTTAGCTCGTCAGCAGGGTTTTGACATCACTGTTAGTGGTTGGCAGTATGGCTAATTGAGAATGGTGCAAGATCTCAGTTAAAACCGACTGAAAGACTCATAAAATAAAAGTTTTAGAGAAATATTTCAGTCCTCTTCAGAGGACTTTAGCTATGAGACAGGGGTTTTAACCCCTGTCGGTCTGGCGGGCTGGCAGACAAAACGAAAAGCGCGAAAATTACCCAAAATATGAAATGTAAAAACTCTATTAAATCTCCACTTAACAGAGCTATGAAATTCAACCGATTTACAAAGTATTTAATTGTATTCGCTCTAATATTACTATCTACAACCACCCTGAATTATACAACATCTATTAGCGCCCAGGAGCCGCCACAAGTGCAAAATACCCAACCAGAAGCAAACCCAGTAGTACCTGAAAGTATTTTCATGAGTCAACTTCCTCGTTCGGCGCGACTGGTGGACATCCGCACCGTAAATCCCAACATTCGCCTCGACATCCGATACGCCACTACTAACAATTTCTTGAAACGAAAACTTTACCCTATATCGAAATGCGCTTTGAGAAGTTCTGTTGCTCAACAGTTAGGGCTAGTTCAAACAGATTTGGAAAAAATCGGATTGGGTTTGAAAGTTTACGATTGCTACAGGCCTTTCTCTGTGACTAAGCAAATGTGGCAAGCTTGGCCAGATCCGCGCTATGTTGCTAATCCTGCTAGGGGTTCGCGACACAATCGCGGTGCTGCTATTGATTTGACTTTAGTCGATCGCACTGGCAAAGAATTAGAAATGCCTACACCTTACGATGATTTTACCGAAAAAGCTCATGGAGATTATCAAGGCGGCAGCGCAGAATCTCGGAAAAATCGTCAAGTGCTTAAGGATGCAATGAAAAAACAGGGATTTATCGGTATAACAACTGAATGGTGGCACTTTGATTCGGAAGATTGGCAGAAGTTTGCGATTCTGGATATATCGCTTTCGGAGATTCCTTAATTATAGTAGCCGCTTTTGCCGTAAGGGTATAGACTAGAAGCAGTTTCTTTTCCTTGACAGCTATCGGAAGGAAAGCAATCGCTGGCAGTTATGATAGCTTTACATTCTGTGACGAGCATGTAAAGTTTATTTACCCCTACCTACTTATCTAAAAACCTACTGAAAAAATTTATGTTTAGTTATTGGTTTGTGAATCAAAATTTACTGGCTTTGCCCGTTAATAATGCAGTAGACAATAGGAGTATATTAACTACATTTACTATTTTGTCTATATTAATTTTAATTAGCTTCAAAAAGAGTGTAAAAGAGCAACCTTTATCAATTTTACAGACTAATCAAATGAAAGGAATTGCCATCCTGATCATCATTGTTCATCATGTAGCTCTTGCTCTGGGCAATCCTGGTTATTTATCTCTTCTTCATCACCTAGGTTTTCCCAGTGTAGCTATTTTTTTGGTACTTTCGGGATATGGAATTTTTTTATCTATACAAAAAAAGGGATTAAATAACTTTTTTTCCAAAAGAGTAATGAGAGTTTACATACCATTTATCTTAGCCATGACTTGTAAAATTTTAATATTTGATTATTTTATATTAAATAAAAGAAGTAGTGTGGGAAATTCTTTACTCAATATATTTTTGGCTCCCTCAACTTTGGATATGAATATGTGGTTTATAGTATATATTCTTTTTTGGTATTGCATTACTTATGTAATTTTTAGTTTGAATAAATTGACTAACTCTAAAATATTTTATTTATTTTTAACCGCAATAATTGTCTGTATTTCACCAGCACCCGAACCCTGGCTTAATAATCCTTTTAGTTTTCCGTTTGGTTGTTGGATGGCGGCCAACTCCAAAATAATTATTGAAAAGTTGGAAAATTTACTTGCAGGGGAAAAGCCAAAATTATCTAGTATTTTTGCTCACGTAAAAAAACACCTCAATCATTATATTGAAACTTTTACTTTATATCTATCCTTTGGTATTGTATGTTTACATTTATGGGGATGGATGAAATCCCCCAGTGCTAATGCAAACCTTTATTTTCCTATAATTGATGTTATTGCTCACGCTATTATAGGTATTTCCTTCGCTACTTTGATAATTGGGTTAATAATCTTATTAGGGAAATTCCAAATTCGCTCTCCCTTTCTAAACTTTTTAGGCGAAAACTCTTTTGAACTATATCTAGTTCATGGTACATTGCTGAGTTTATTCACGCTCATGTCAGGAGTAAATTTTGGGGTTACTTTCTTGGTTTATTTCATCATTGTCTGTATCAGCAGCATAGCTTTGAAAAAGCTTAGCTCCTTCGTCTCTGACTTATTATTAAAAATTTTTAATAATAGTTAATGTTAAGAATCACGACTAAACTCCTTACTACGAACGTACACATTTATCGCACTTGTACTAAAAATTCGTATTCGTATCCCCGGAAATTTGAGTCTAATTGTAATGTGTAATTGCCAGTAATGGGCACTTTTCCAGTCCACTCTGTTTCATTGCCTTGATAAGGATCTCCGGCTAAAAGTTTGCCACGAGGAGTTATAATTTGGGGGAAAACATCTTTCCGATTCCTAACAGTCATTGTTTGACCTTTTCGGGCGCGAATCCGGTAAGAGTGGCTGCCGCCGCCGATAATTCTACCTTTGACGATCGCCTCATCTCCTCCCGGCAGAAAATTAATCTGCTGGTTGACGTTAGAACAACTGCTTTCGGTGCGTTTTTTCGCAACCCAACCGGGAACAGGATCGGTAATTCGCAGCCAACCGTTTTGTTCTTCGGCGACCGAAACAAAGGTATTATTTTTAAGTTTTCCTACTATTTGGCTGCCGCTTACTAGCGGGATCGATCGCACATTTAGTGGTGGATTCGGATCGCTGACTACAGCTTGGCTGATTTTGCAACCCGAATTTGGCGGTGTGACAACTACTGGCTCAACTTTTTGCGGAGATACTCTTGCAACTAGCGAGGATTGAACTGCCGGGGTTTTTGCAGGTTGGGGTTCGGATTTCGGAGATTCTGCGACTTGGGTTTGTACTTGCAGAGGTTTTGGTGGCCGAGATTCAGGGTTGTTCCTCGGCACCGGTGCAATCTGGTTTCTGGTGGATACCGGCGATTCTGCAAGGGGAAGATGGGATTGTTTCATCACACCCGACTGTATAGTTGCAATAGCCACTCCCACCGCTGTTGCCAGTCCTGCTAAGCTTACTGTGATGATTTGACCCTTGGTAAATGGCATAAAAAACCCTCTCTGTATCTATACTAATAATTTTTGTTTGGGAGTTGGGGCGATCGCCAGTTAATTTATAGTCGAAATACCTAGTGCGGGCCACAGGGTCAGGATTTTTAGATAAAATTTCAGATCCATAGTTGTCGCAATAATTTGAGTCAATATATACTGGACGCCTATACTGATGGTAATCTTGCTCTGGGTTATTTGCGCGCAAATTTGCGAAAGTAAGCGTTCAGCGCGAGGTACATAAAATGTCAAAATTGATTCCTCTAAGATTACAACCGCCTCGCGATCAATTGTTGGAGGAGGTGAAGCAGGAAGTCCAAGCCGGGCGATCGCAGTCTTTGCACGCTGCTGTGCTGGCTAACCTCACCCAAGACTCGTCTCCTGTTGGGGTTAACCGCTGTTGGGATGTGGAAGTGAAAGCCGGCAACCGTCCGAGTTTTCGGCTTCCTCCCAAAGCAAGCATTGCTAAAGTGTTCGATCGCAGCGGTGGCAAATTGGTAATTTTGGGAGCGACGGGTGCAGGCAAAACTACGACGCTGCTAGAATTAGCTCGGGTGTTAGTTTCCCGCGCCCAAAAAGATGCTAGTTTGCCAGTACCAGTGCTGTTTGAACTCGGATCGTGGAAAGCAGAATCCGGGGCGATCGCAGATTGGTTAATTGCTCAACTTCAGTTCAAATACGGCATCTCTCCTGCTGTCGGCAAAAAATGGCTCGCCGAACAACAATTGCTGCCTCTCCTCGACGGCTTGGACGAAGTAGAAACCCACCGCCAAAATATCTGCATTCAAGCAATTAATCAGTTTGTTGAAAGCGAATTTAAACCAAAACATTTAGTAGCTTGCAGCAGTTTTGAAGCTTACAAAAACTGCGATACTAGATTTCGCCTGCAAGCAGCGGTTTTATTGAAACCTTTAACAGAAACTCAAATTCAAAATTATTTGCTAGAAGCCAGAAGCCGCGAACTTTGGTACAGCATTGAGCGCGAGCCGGAGTTATTAAAATTGGCCAAAGTTCCCTTGCTTTTGAGCATGATGGCTCTGGCTTACGACGATATTTTAATTGAAGCTTGGAAGCGCATAAGTTCTGCAGAAGAACAGCGCAAATATCTGTTAACTGCCTATATTCGCCACCAAATGACCGGACAAGTCAAGCAGTATCCCAGAGGTAAAGAACTGCGGCCGGAACAAATTCGCCACTGGCTGGGATGGTTGGCGAGAAGGATGGAACAGCAAGGAATTCAAGAATTTTACCTCGATCGCATACCGTCTAGCTGGCTGCAAACAGCCGATGAACAGCGCAAGTATCAGTTTGGAGTTAAGCTGCTTGGCGGGCTGATTTGGGTGATTTTGGGATTAATTGCCACCCTAGTCTCCGGGTCAATTTTGGGATTAATTGCGGGTGCTGTTGCTGCGGTAATTAGTGCTTTGTTGCCGGGAATTCCGGGGATTGAAAGGTTTATATTGCACCTCGTGCTGTGGTCGAAGGGCTACATTCCTTGGGATTACAGGCGTTTTCTCGATGCTGCGACCGATAGCTTGTTGCTGCAAAAAACTGGCGATCGGCGCTACCGATTTATTCACGATTTGTTGCAAAAACATTTTTCAGAGATATAAATGGCTGGGCTTGACAAAATTAAATATTTATGATACACGTCTTGCCAATTATGCACGGTTCCATTGCCTAATTTGCGATCGACTCCTAGATCGACACCCCCAAAAGGTTAAGATTCTAATCTGACCCTCCTGCAATCATTGCTTAACCTCCTATGGCAGAAACCTTATTGTTCAACGCCCTCCGCGAGGCGTTAGACGAAGAAATGGCCCGCGACTCCGCCGTATTCGTACTCGGCGAAGACGTAGGTCAATACGGCGGTTCCTATAAAGTCACCAAAGACCTCTACAACAAATACGGCGAACTTAGAGTGCTCGACACCCCGATCGCCGAAAATAGCTTTACAGGCATGGCAGTAGGCGCAGCAATGACGGGATTGCGGCCGGTGATCGAAGGCATGAACATGGGCTTTTTGCTGCTGGCCTTCAACCAAATTTCCAACAACGCCGGAATGCTGCGCTACACATCCGGTGGCAACTTCAAAATGCCAATGGTAATTCGTGGGCCAGGGGGCGTGGGCCGACAACTCGGCGCCGAACACTCCCAGCGGTTAGAAGCATATTTCCAAGCAGTACCGGGTTTGAAAATAGTCGCTTGTTCGACTCCCTACAACGCCAAAGGACTCTTAAAATCAGCCATCCGCGACGATAACCCCGTTCTGTTTTTCGAGCACGTCCTTCTTTACAACCTCAAAGAAAATTTGCCAGAAACAGAATATTTAGTGCCGCTGGACAAAGCAGAAATTGTGCGATCGGGCAAAGATGTCACTATCCTGACTTATTCCAGGATGCGACACCACGTCATGCAAGCCGTGCCCGCCCTGCTAAAAGAAGGTTACGATCCAGAAGTAATCGACCTAATTTCTCTCAAACCCCTGGACATGGAGACCATCGGCGCATCCATTCGCAAAACTCACAAAGTAATTATTGTAGAGGAGTGCATGAAAACAGGAGGCATTGGTGCCGAACTAATTGCTTCGATTAGCGATCGATTTTTTGACGAACTCGACGCACCAGTTTTACGCCTGTCTTCACAAGATATTCCCACACCTTACAACGGTAATTTGGAAAGACTGACAATTGTGCAGCCCACGCAAATTGTCGAGGCAGTCCAAAAAATGGTAGCTTTGCGAGTATAAATAGTGATTAGTCAGTAGTCATTGGTGGACTGTTGACTGTTGACTGATGACTGTTGACTGATGACCGATGACTGATGACTGTTGACTAAAATCAGCCAACTGCCAACTGACAACTGACCAATGACTAATAATTAAATATGCAAAAACAACGTTCAATATTAGCCCTAATTTTTGTTTTAATCATCGCCGCCATTACTGTAACAGTAACAATTCCGACGCGGCTGGGATTAGACTTGCAAGGAGGGTCGCAACTCACAATTCAGGTAAAAACTACCCCCACAATTCCCAAAATAGACCAGGGAATGTTAGAAGCAGTGCGGCGGATTGTCGAAAACCGGGTTAACGGTTTGGGAGTTTCCGAAGCATTAGTCCAAACAGTAGGAGAAGACCAAATTCTCGTGCAGTTACCCGGAGTAAATGACCCGCAGCAAGCAGAACGAGTTTTGGGCGGCACGGCAAAGCTAGAATTTCAGGAACAACTACCCGGAACAGAAGCACAATTAGGCATTGAGAGGCAGTTGCAGCAGGAATTGCTGGTCAAACAAGCAGAATTGAAAACTAGCAACAATGAGGCAGCAATTAAAGAAAATCAGGCAGCTTTGAAAAGAAGCAATGAGGCGATCGCCAAACTCTTCAAAAGCAGCGGACTCGGTGGCGAAAACCTCAAAGACGCTCAACCTCAACCCTTGGCGGCTGGGAAGAACTGGAACGTTGCTCTCCGTTTCGATACCAAAGGAGGCGAACTCTTTGCCCAAATAACGAAAAATTTAGCCGGCACCGGACGCAGTATCGGTATTTTCCTAGACGAAAGAATGATCAGTTCTCCAGTCGTCGGCGTTGAATTTGCCCAAACAGGAATTACTGGTGGGAGTGCCGTAATTCAAGGCAACTTTACAACCCAAGAAGCCAACGATTTGGCAGTGCAATTGCGGGGCGGCGCTTTGCCGGTGCCTGTCGAAATTGTAGAAAACCGCACGATCGGCGCTAGCTTGGGTAGAGACAGCATTCAAAGCAGTATTAACGCAGGTATCGGCGGCTTAGCTTTAGTCTTGATTTTCATGGTTGCCTACTATCGACTCCCCGGCGTAATTGCCAATATTGCTCTGTTAATTTATGCTCTGTTAACTTGGGCAGCTTTCGTGCTTTTGGGAGTGACATTAACGCTGCCGGGAATTGCTGGTTTTGTGCTCAGCATCGGGATGGCCGTGGATGCTAACGTGCTGATTTTTGAGCGCACGCGGGAAGAGTTGCGGGCGGGGAAATCGCTTTATCGATCGGTAGAATCTGGTTTTTACCGAGCTTTTTCCAGCATTTTAGATGGCAACGTAACTACTCTCATCGCTTGTGCTGCTTTGTTCTGGTTGGGCGCTGGTTTAGTTAAAGGGTTTGCTGTAACGCTGGCTTTGGGCGTGGTAGTGAGTATGTTTACTGCTATTACTTGCAGCCGCACTCTACTTTTGGTAGTGTTGGGCTTTCCGGCGCTCCGAAAACCTCAGTGGTTCTGTCCTAATTTGTCGAAAACTGCTAATAGTTAACAGTTAACGGTTGACAGTTGGCTGTTGACTGTTGACTGTTGACTTCTTTTCTCTTCCTTCTTCCTTCTTCCTTCTTCCTTCTTCCTTCTTCCTTCTTCCTTCTTCCTTCTTCCTTCTTCCTTCTTCCTTCAAATTATGAAATTCAGTGTTATCAAACAGCGATCGATCTGGTGGAGTATGTCCGCCGCTATTATCCTCGCAGGTATAGTGTCGATGGCGATTTCTTGGACTCGTCCCGACATCCGCGCACCGCTGCGCCCAAGTTTAGATTTTATCGGTGGCACTCGCCTGCAATTTGAACTCGACTGCACGAAACCGGAAAATTGTAAACCTATCGATCTTGCTGCTGTCCGCGAAGTCCTGGACGCCCAAGGTTTGGCAGGCAGCAGTATTCAAGTTATCGGAAAAGAACAGCGCGGTTTGTCGCTACGCACGAAGACTTTGGATGTCGAACAACGTACTAAGTTGCAAACAGCATTGAACGATAAAATAGGCGCTTTTGCCCCGAAATCTACTCAAATTGATACGGTTGGACCTACCCTCGGCAAACAATTATTTACTTCGGGATTGTTGGCGGTATTTCTTTCCTTTGCTGGAATTACGGTTTATCTAACATTCCGGTTTCAGTTAGATTATGCCTTTTTTGCTTTTGTAGCTCTGTTTCACGACGTGTTCATTACTGTTGGTATTTTCTCAATTTTAGGTTTAGTTCAAGGTGTGGAAGTTGACAGTTTATTTGTGGTCGCTATCTTGACAATCATCGGTTTTTCTGTTAACGATACAGTGGTAATTTACGATCGCGTGCGCGAAGTAATTAAGCTAAATCCGGGACAGTCGATCGATCAGATTGTCGATGATGCGGTCATGCAGACCCTGGGAAGGTCAATTAACACGACGATGACAACGCTGCTGACATTGTTTTCAATCTTTTTGTTTGGGGGCGAAACCCTCAAATACTTTGCTTTAGCATTGATTGTCGGCTTTATTGCGGGTGCGTATTCGAGTATTTTCATTGCCAGTACGCTGCTAGCTTGGTGGCGCAGTCGCACGGGCCACTCTATCCCCGTCCCCGTAGAAGGAATCAACCAGTCAGAGGAAGTTTAATTGACTGTTGACTGTTGACTGTTGACTGTTGACTAACTAATAACTAATGACTAATAACTAATGACTAATGAAGGCGACGCAAATTTTCAAATTGAAGTCCAAAGGCTTCACAAACTAACAGTTTACGGCCGCTGGTTAACGGTGATATTGCTCTGGATTAGCGTCGGTTCTTTGAGCATTTGGGGTTTGCGCCGCGAAATCGCTTTGTGCTTAGAACACTTCACTTGGGCGGCGGTGCGCTACGGTTTATCTTTTCATCGCTGGCCGACTCTTGGTTTGGGTTTGTGCTTGGGAATGACTTTAGCTGTGCTAACTTGGCAAAGTCGTAATAGAGTGCGAGGATTGCCCCAGCGGGAACAACAGGGTTTGGAACAACAAGTGCGCCGCATTCGCCAGCGCGGGCCAAGCCATCCTTTGTGGAAGTGGGTTTGCAAAGGTTCGCGGTAGCGATGGGCTTTATTCTTTAGTCTCAAGCCAGAGGAACCAAAGTTTGACTCTTAAGTGCTTTCAACGGCCGAGTCCCTAACTTTTATTGCTTCTTCCTTCTTCCTTCTTCCTTCTTCCTTCTTCCTTCTGTTGTATCACGCAAAGCGAGGCAAAATATGTGCTGCGGAAGACTGTTGAAGCGGAATTTCGATCGCAAATTCTGCTCCTTTTCCCGGTTCCGAAAAGCACTTCAATTCGCCGCCGTGTTGGTTGACAACAATTTCATAGCTAATCGACAGTCCCAAACCCGTTCCTTGGCCGACAGGCTTAGTAGTAAAGAAAGGGTCAAACAACCGCTTCCGAACATCTTCTGTCATCCCCGGGCCGTTGTCAGAAATCTTAATTAGTACCTTTTTCTTCTCAATTAACTCCGTGCGAATCCGAATCGCAGGAATCAGGCGGGTAGAGTTAGAAAGTGGTGATTGACTATTTGTACAAGGCTGCTTTTGCTTGCAGGACGACTTTTTATGGCTTTTTTTATCGGTATTTTCCTGTTGGTTCGACTCAACCAGAGCGTAAATGGCATTAAGTAAAATATTCATAAATACCTGATTGAGCTGTCCGGGATAGCACTGCACCAGCGGCAAGTCGCTGTATTCTTTGTGAATTTCTATCGCCTCCTGCCCCGGTTTCCCTTTAAGCTGGCTTTGCAAAAGCATAATCGTGTTGTTGATACCGTCGTGAATGTTGACGTGCTTCATTTGAGCTTCGTCTAATCTGCAAAAATTCCGCAGCGACAAAACGATGTCGCGCACTCTTTCTGCACCTTGCTGCATAGAATTTAAAACTTTCGGTAAGTCTTCCACTACATAATCGAGTTCGATTTTTTCTGCTTCCGCTTCAATTGCTGCGATGGGTTCGGGACAGTGCTGTCGATAGATCTCGATCATCCGCATTAAACCTTGCGTGTACTCTTTAGCGTGGTGCAAATTGCTATAAATAAAGCCGATCGGATTGTTAATTTCGTGAGCTACTCCTGCTACTAACTGCCCCAATGAAGACATTTTCTCTGTTTGAATTAGTTGAGTTTGAGTGCGCTGAAGTTCCAGCAAGGCAAGTTCGAGCTGTTGGGCTTGATGTCTCAATTGCGCTTGCGATTCTCGCATCGCCACGGTTGATAACTCGTGAATTTGCAACTGAGAAAGCAGCAGTTGGTGTACGTCTAAAAGTTTGTAAGTTTCCGGTTCTACTTGTACTACAATTGGTTCGTGGATTAGTTCGGGCGATCGCTCCAAAGACTGCCGCACTGCGGTCATAATTGAGGTTTCGCGATCGAGAACCAACATATCAGTTTTAGTAAAGCGGTAGAGTATGACCAAAGGCTGTTGAGAAAATAACTCCAAGCTGTAGGGGCGGCTCATGTGTTCAAAATAACGCCGCCGCGAAATCATCCCTATAAACTTTCCTTGCTGAGTGATGATAATACCCGGAACTAAAGGGTTTCCTTGAAAGATTTTAGCAACTTCGTCCCCCGGACACTCAGACTCTAGAAGAAAATCGTACAGGGTTAATTCCTGTAGAGTCGATCGCAAACCCAGTGGCGATTTTAGGGGACTCAACCCGTCAGTTTCATACACGGCTCCCTCCTTTGGTAATTGGCAGTTGCGGTTGGCTGCTGGAGTCTTGCCTACTATTTAGAATGCTTTTTCAACTCTTTTTATAGCTTAGTCATCAACTTGGCTCTGCTCCCTGGAATCCAGTTAATTTAGCCGGATTATTTTTTGCCTTAAATCATGCTGGTGTCCCCCGAAACGATAGTGCAGGTTAGATTGATTTAACAGCAGACATCCCTTTGAAACCTGACTATGTATTGAATTTTATATATCCAATAATTTACTAATCGGAATATAACAGTCATAACTATTTTTAATGTTTGATGACCTTAATGTGGTTCAGATGGATAGACATCTGCGACCTGTGGCAGTACATTTCGTATTACCCCTTGCGTAAAATTATATTATAATAAGACAACAATAGCGACAACTCGGCAGCCGATCGCCCGATTTTAAAATTCAGGCAAAACAGGTTTCCGGCAATTGCCCATAAATCTCAATTGTCAGTTTTTTTGCACAAATGCCGATCGCACTCAACCCGCAGATTGTATTGTAGGTAGTCTCCGAGCTAGGGACAGCCGATTGCGAGCAATTTGTCAAGTTCGGCAGCTTATACTTTAGCCACATCGAGACTCCAAAGCTGCACCGACGAAATTTTTCCCAGCCGATGCTAAAGTTGTGCGATCGTAACTAAAACTCACTTTCCACACATCCGCTTAATGTGCCTTAAAAGTTTCCACAAAAGTACCGTCGGGCCACGAACTTGAGATTCAAACTCTGTCGCTGGCAAATCCGACACCGAGAATCAAGAGGAAGCAGAAAGAAATAATTCTATTTTACCCGACTTTTCCCCAACTTCAACTTCAATTTGAGGAAGTTGGTTTGGTTACGATAATATTTCGATCATTATTATTTCTCCTCCCCCTTGATTTTAGGCAATTCTCATTAGAAACTCTAAGATGTTGATTTGAGGAACATCGGGGGGTGGGGTTTGGTTGGGCGATCGCACTGAGCTAAATTGAAATGACATTTGAGGAAAGTAAGCGACGGTTTCCATGTGCGGTTTGCCGAACTAGAGGTGGTAACTCTATAGACAACGGGACGATCGTACTTTCAGTACAATGTCAGTATTTCAACCGGTACACCTGTTGAGTCTGAGTCTCTGAGAGTGTCAAAGTCCCTTTAATCCTTGGGCTGTCTGGATCGGAGGTTTTTGAAGAGTAGGGCGGTGCGAGGCCCAGAAGCAGACTGTTAACCAAGCGGCACTAGGGAAGTCGGCAGCTAGGGCCTACCGAGGAAGGATTTTAGGCGATCGCCGTTAAAGATCAAGAGAGAAAAGCACGATAGTACCAGCAGCAATATCACCCAAAAGAATGATTGATCGACAAAAAGTTGCGTGTTATATTTCTAAATAATTCTATACAAAAATACTTTTACCTAAAAGGAGAACAAAAAATGGACACCCCTACAGAGCGCCTACAAGAACCGGTCGGGACAAGAGAACTCGAATCAATACCTGTATCTGATAAAGTTTCTTCCCAAAAAGTTACTGAGGTTAATTTTGAAACGACTCCTTTAGAAACCCCAGCTTATACTCACGACAAAGTTAGCGTCGAGGAGTTGAAGATTAACGGCAACGATTTGGTTGCTAAAGTTAAAGAACTAATTCACGAAGGCAATATCCGCCGCATCATTATCAAAAATGAAGAAGGACGGATATTGGTAGAAGTTCCTCTGACGGTGGGAGTAGTCGGGGGAGTCATTGGTGCCGCATTGTTTCCAGTCATTGCAGCAATAGGAGCGATCGGTGCATTAGTCGCTCACATGACCATCATCATTGAAAGAACCGAGTAAAAAAACTCAGTTCTTAGTAATAGCTGATGTCCGGTTAATTTCCCGTAATCAAGCTTGTTGGTAGTGAGTAAGACCCTCCTCTCTTTATGCAGGAGAAAAAATGGTTTTTATTACTACTAACTTAATTGTGGTTATCTAACCGGACTTAAACAAATTTTAAGCCCAAACAGCCTTTATAAATAGAAAGCAAGTAACTGTTACTAATCTCTTCTCTTTTTTCCCGATTTCTCTGATGAATTGTCTTGCCACTCCGGCCGTAAAGTTGCCACTTTTAAGGGTGTCATGAATCATCTATAGCCCGACTAAATCATTTGTGAATTTCTTACTCCCGAGCGAGCGGGTTCCGGGAGGGTTGGGGTGGGGTCAAAAATTTACGACTCCTGCGATTGCTATATGCTTGCAGAGCAAGCATTATAAATAATTCATTTAGCCGGTATTCTTTGTTGAAGTCCGGCTACTTCTATTCCTTTAGGGACTGGGGCAATCACTCTGAGGGTAGAGCCTGCTTAATACCTTGGCGAGTTAGATTGGATACAAATGAAGGAAAAACCAAAAGTTCTCTAAACTCCCTAAGCAGAAAGCTGTTAAGCATTTAAACTGGCATGAGCCAAACACCCAACGCTTATACGTGAATCTTGACAGTAAATCAAAATAAGTGATTTAACTGCTCAACAGCTTAGCTCAAGTTTTCAAACCAGAGCATCTCCTACAGACAAAAATTTTTTGAATAGTTGTGGCTAAGATAATTATGAAACCTAACGAAGAAAATAGCTCTAGCCGTGAAATTCATCAAGAAGTTCACACCGATGCAACTAACGGTCACGTCAGTACAACGCGAACTACTACAAGTGTTCCGAGTACAACAGAGAAAGCTTCTAAAGAAGCGGCTCATCACCAAGGTTATGTACAGGGTGAAACGGCCGAAAACCACCGCCAACTTGGAGTCCAAGAAGTCCGCGATAATGAGAATGCTGGTCGCGGGTTACTGTTAGGGATTCTTCTTACTTCTTTGGTAGGCTTAGTTCTGGGCAGTGTATATTACTTCAATCGGGGTGAGGAAGCTCCTACTCCTACGGCGGCTCCTGTGATTGTTGTACCGAAAGCGAATCAGCCTTCACAAACACCTGCTCCGACTCGGACTATAGAGAGAGAAAAAACGATCATTCAAAAGATTGTTCCGGTTCCGGTTCAACCATCTCCAGTTCAAAAGGCAAGTCCGGCTCCTCAAGCAAGTCCTGCTCAAAAGGCAAGTCCGGCTCCTCAACCAAGTCCTGCTCCCAATATCAATATTACAATTCCAAATTCACAGCAGCAAGCAGCACCATCTCCATCTTCGCCGTCAAATAATAGCAATACTACGGTTCCGAATTCGCAGAGGGAGCCAGCTTCCACTCCGCCAACTCCAGCACCTGAGAGTTCAGCTACTCCATCTCCAACTCAAGATGAGGGCGCTCCGGGAGCAGGTACCAGCGGCGGAACTAATACCGAAAGCCAGAGCGATTCTAATTCTACGAATACGCCTGTACCTGAGCGCAACTCCGGCGCAGAGGGTGCGGCTGGTTCACAGCAATAAAAGTTTGATGTCGAATTAGTCCGCCAGGGGTTCAAGCCCCAGACTCATAGCTAAAGTCCTTTAAAGAGGGCTTTTTTTGAGCGTTTAAACTGAGATATTGCACCCTTCTCAATAATCTTTTTTTGGGCGGAATCTCCTGCCTATCCCACAAGAAAACTCATTCTTTGTGGAACAGGCCCGAAAGCCTTTTAAGCGAGAATGGTGCAACATCTCAGACTAACCGGACATTGTGGCTGAACTCAAGAAACCTGGTTTCTGCGATGGAAAACGTTTTAAGAGTGTGCCAACCTATCCTAAGAAACAGTTTGGTGAACTAATTTAACTTTCCCTAAAGCCGTCTTCCTGCTGTCAAAGAGTTTCATCACGCCGGAGGAGATGGTCTCGATGACATCGGGAGCGCAGTAAGAGAGAAACTCTTCCGACGAAGTAGGCTCTGCAAAAAACTCTTGAGCTTTCTTCAAAAAGTTTTCTGTTTCAGAAAAGCCGATAGATTTGATAATAAACGTAGCTACGGGAGAGTTTTTAATATCATAGGGAGATTCTTGATTTCGTCCTATTGCTAACAAATTTAAAACCTCTTTTTCCAACTGAGTTTCTAATGGGTAGGCGATCTGTTTGTTGGGCAAGTAATCCTCCAAAACCGAGGTCTTAAATCCGGGTGCACGCAATTCTCCCATCATAGTAGAAAGCGGAATATCGCGCCCCAAACGGTAGGAAAGAGCTTCTAGAATGGCGATGGTAATTAGCTTGACCCCCAGATAAAGTTTAGCAACTTCGATATTTTTGCGAGTTCGGGCAATCAGGTTAGCGTAGGTTGCATCGTCCGGCTCTTGCATAAACTGCTGGAAAACGAGTTCTGGTTTGAGGAAGTTCAAAAATCCTTCCATTTTTTGCAGAGACTTGCGATATCCGGCAACAGTATAGGAATTTACATGGATCAATTCGTGGTTTGTTTCTGGCATCAAGTTCCAGGTATTGTCTAAGAAATTAGAGGACTTGGGAGAGGCAAAATTCTCTACATCCCGATTTGCTAACCTGACCGCTCGCTTGACAATTTCTACGGTTTGGGTATCGCTCCATCCCAATTTAAAATCGCGGTTCGCACTTACCAAACGCTGGTGCAACAGTTCGATCGCGCTCAAACCGCTCGGCGAAACGGGACGAAAAGGGATAGTAGCTTCGATGCAAGCTGTTATCTCAGCGATCGTACTAGCTGGCAAAAAAGGCTCCAAAGATTTGGCAGCAATAACGGCACTCAAAAATTCGTTTTGGCCGGCAAACGGAGAGAGAGTCTTGCCGGGAATAAACCCAAATACTGAGGCCACTAGGTGATACATGGCATCGTCGGGCAGTTCGGTTTCATCTCTAATAACTAACTGCGATCGCACCTCTTTGACAAAAGGGCAAAGGGCGCTGCTAATATTGAAACTAACGCCCTGATCGACTTGCACGTACACGAGGTCGTGAAACAGCGCAGCCAGCACCTCGATCGGATCGACTGACCCCCCGACCTCAAAAATGTGTTCCGACGTGTGAAAGTAGCGCCAAGGCCCTCTCATCGTTTGAATGATTAGCTCAGCTATCTGCTCCAGCTTGGGAATGTCTACTCGACCTCCCAATTGCTCGATCGAGCTTACCAAGCAATCCAAGCACCGTTTTTGTTCTGCCAAAAGCTCCATTTACACACCTCCAGTGCATTCCCTGATTGTCTTGCGCTTGATTGCATGGTATCAAAACGCGCTGCGATCGTGCCATGATTTGTCACTCAAAAATTTTAAATTTTAGGGTGAAACACCGAGAGGGGGCCAGGGAAAGAGGAAGAGAGAGCAAGAGGGAGGGAGAGGGAGGGAGAGGGAGAGCGAGAAATTAAATATTAAAAATTAGGTCGTTGTGGAGATTAGGGCTACTTGGGCGATCGGTATCCTAAATTACACTAAAGATGACAAAAAGTGGGTAAAAAATTGATGAATTCTTGAGGAAATTATGATGATTTTTTGACAAAAGCTGTGCCTGGGTATCATTTACACCAGCTTCAAACTGCGTTGGTATAAATACTGCGTCCGACCTCAGAATAAGATTCCTAGACGTGCTGATAAACCTCTTGATATTTGCGGTGATACACTTCAGTTGAGTAGCTTTCGGGCAGTTGGCCTAAAACTGCCGCGATCGCCACTTTACCTGCTGCTTTGGTTTGCTGTCGCATCCCCCAATCTAACACTAACAGAACTTACGCAACTGTCACAAGTCATCCTGGTACCATGCAGCACAAAATCAGGCAATAAACATGGGAATATGGGGACGTTTCACTGGCTCAATTAAATAATTAGACAACATCAATCGAGCTTAAATACCTCCTTAATCCCTCAGTCCCCCTCTGCTGGGAATTCGTATGTTTAGAAGCGATTTAAATCGCCGAATCAACTGTTATCTTCCCAACTTCTTTAAGAAGTCGGGGATCGGGGGATTGTGTCTTTTGAGCCGTTGCTGACTTACTGCATCCGATCGATCGTCCGATACTGCACCGCCTCCCCCACATGATTCGTTTTCAAGCTTTCATCCCCCGACAAATCAGCAATAGTTCTAGCGACCTTCAAAATGCGATCGCTAGCCCTCGCCGACAGCCCCAACTTCCGAATCGCCATCTCCAATAAATTCCGAGAAGCATCATCCAACTGACACCATTTGTTAATGTGACTGCTTTGCATCTCCGCATTACAGCGCAAACTAGATTCCGACTGAAAACGGCGAGTAGCGATCTCTCGCGCCCGCTGCACCCTCACCCGCACCGGTTCCGACTCCTCCCCCGTCGGCTGTCGCGTAATTTCCTCGGGTTTCAAACGATTAACCGCCACTTGCAAATCAATCCGATCCATCAAAGGCCCCGACAGTTTAGCCCAATATTGCTCCCTCTTTTGCGGCGAACAAGTACACTGTTGAATCGAATCGCCGTAATAACCGCAAGCACAAGGATTCGTACTCGCAACTAAAGTGAACTGAGCCGGAAACATCACCGATTGTCTAGTTCGAGAAATCGTCACATACCCATCTTCCAGCGGTTGTCGCAAAAACTCTAAAACGTCTCTTTTAAACTCAGTTAATTCATCCAGAAAAAGAATGCCGCGATGTGCTAAAGAAATTTCACCCGGACGCGGAAAACTGCCGCCACCTACCAAAGAAGGCCCCGATGCCGAATGGTGAGGACTGCGAAAAGGCCGATCGCCCACCAAGCTCCCTTTATCCTTCAACAACCCAGCCACCGAATGAATTTGAGTTACATCCAAAGCTTCATCAAAAGTCAGCGGCGGCAAAATACCCGGCAAACGCCTCGCCAACATAGTCTTACCGCTCCCTGGCGGTCCCACAAAAATTAAATTGTGTCCCCCCGCCGCCGCAATTTCCAAAGCCCGCCGCGCGTGAGTTTGCCCCTTTACATCCTTTAAATCTAGACCTGAAAACCGCGTTTTTGCTAACTCTTCTCGACCGTTTACTTCTACAGGCGAATAAACTTCAGGATTGTTCAAAAAATCAGTAACTGCAAAAATATTCTCAAAACCATAAACAGATATTCCGTGTACTAAAGCCGCTTCCTGCGCGTTACCAGCCGGTACAACCAACCCCGAAATACCCATTTTTTGAGCAGCAGCGGCGATCGGCAAAACCCCAGCCACAGCCCGCAAACTTCCATCTAAAGAAAGTTCCCCTAAAAACAAATAATCTCCCAAAAGTTGACCGCTGACTTGTTCCGATGCTGCTAAAATGCCAATGGCGATCGGCAAATCAAAACTCGGCCCTTCCTTCCGCAAATCCGCCGGAGTCAAATTAATCACAATACTCCGCATCGGAAAAGCATATCCCGAATTTTTCAGCGTAGCCCTAACCCTTTCCTTAGCTTCTTGCACCGCAGAATCTGGCAATCCCACAACCACAATTTTCGGTAGTCCCCCTGACACATCAGCCTCAACACCAACCTTTACCGCGTCAATTCCAACGATCGATGCACTCCACACCCTAGCAAGCATTTTTCTTAATCCTTAATTTGCCTGTCCTTGATTCATCATCTATTATGATTAACAATGACTAATGAATATCGGAAGAGGCAAGAAAAACTTTTCCTTGCCTCTTCTTTTTCTCCTCTTCCTTCTCTCCTGCTGGGTCTTCCCTCTTCCCTCTTCCCGACATCCGTTACATCCGTTACATCCGTTACATCCGTTACACAATCCGTTGCCGAACTTCGTTTACACCCATGACAACTCAAGAAACGCTTTTCAGCAAAATCATCCGCAAAGAGATTCCGGCAGACATCGTTTATGAAGACGACTTGGCCCTCGCGTTTAGAGATATCCATCCGCAAGCACCCGTCCACATCCTCGTCATTCCCAAACAGCCTATTGCCAAATTAGCCGATGCCGAGTCGGGAGATCATGCTCTCATGGGACACTTGCTGCTGACTGTCAAGCGGGTAGCAGAACAACTCGGACTTAGCAACGGCTATCGCGTCGTCATTAATAGCGGCAGCGACGGCGGGCAAACTGTAGACCACCTGCACCTTCACATTCTCGGCGGACGGCAGATGAAGTGGCCCCCAGGCTAAAGGCTAATTTTTACGCAGAACTTGCGGACTCATCCTCAGAAACCCGGTTGATTTCTATTGCCCAGCGCTTCAGAAACCGGGTTTCTTTTTTCGTCAATAAACCCCGTTGATTGGCTCTTATTGAGAATGCAGCTCGATCGCACTAGAAACCCGGTTTTCAGTATTCTCCCGATAAAAATTTCCCTTCGCAGAATCCACCGATGATATGTAAATAAATATTAAAAATCATCTCTTCACGACCTAATTAACAGATATTTAAAGAGAAAGAGAATCGACCTGAACAAAAATAATTTGCTCGAACTGCTGAACCAAGCTACAGACAAGAGATTCAGTTCTTATGGCCGCTGTATTTACCCCGTTTGGTGTGTAATTTTACTTTGTAAAAAAATACAAATATTTACTAATAATCAAGTTATTGTAAAAGTTTGTAAAATGTTTAAATTGTCAGCAGTAATCCCTTGGCAAACTTTAGTGAATGGTGTTACTAATATAAGCGTGGGGCATCCCCACAACGAACCTTGAAAATTCAATTAAGCAATCATAAACCAAATGACAACAACCGTACAGCGTCGCGAAAGCGGCAACGTTTGGGAGCAGTTTTGCAACTGGGTAACTAGCACGGATAACCGCATTTATGTGGGTTGGTTCGGCGTCTTGATGATTCCCACCTTGCTCAGCGCCACCATTTGCTACATCATCGCCTTCATCGCTGCTCCTCCTGTGGACATCGACGGCATCCGCGAACCAGTTGCTGGTTCCTTGATGTACGGCAACAACATCATTACTGGTGCTGTTGTTCCTTCATCGAATGCGATCGGGCTTCACTTCTATCCCATCTGGGAAGCAGCTTCCCTCGATGAGTGGTTGTACAACGGCGGCCCCTACCAATTGGTAGTATTTCACTTCCTGATTGGCATTTTCTGCTACATGGGTCGTGAATGGGAACTGTCCTACCGCTTAGGTATGCGTCCTTGGATCTGCGTCGCTTACTCTGCACCAGTTGCAGCAGCCACCGCAGTATTCTTGATTTACCCGATCGGACAAGGCAGCTTTTCTGACGGTATGCCCTTGGGTATCTCCGGCACATTCAACTTCATGATCGTGTTCCAAGCCGAGCACAACATCCTGATGCACCCCTTCCATATGTTGGGAGTTGCTGGTGTCTTCGGCGGTGCTCTGTTCTCCGCCATGCACGGTTCCTTGGTAACATCTTCTTTGGTTCGCGAAACAACCGAAACTGAATCTTTGAACTACGGTTACAAATTCGGTCAAGAAGAAGAAACCTACAACATCGTTGCAGCCCACGGCTACTTCGGTCGGTTAATCTTCCAATACGCGAGCTTTAACAACAGCCGTTCTTTGCACTTCTTGTTAGGTGCATGGCCAGTTGTCGGTATCTGGTTTACCTCTTTGGGTATCTCCACGATGGCGTTTAACTTGAACGGTTTCAACTTCAACCAATCGGTTATCGACTCGCAAGGTCGCGTCATCAACACTTGGGCTGATGTCATCAACCGCGCTAACTTGGGTATGGAAGTAATGCACGAGCGCAACGCTCACAACTTCCCCCTCGACTTGGCCGCCGGTGAAGTCACTCCAGTAGCAATGGTTGCTCCTTCCATCAACGGCTAAATTTTAGCTATCGATTAACAAAAAGCGCTCCTAGAAATAGGGGCGCTTTTTGTTTTGGCAAGTAGAATTGGAGAGATTTTTTCTGTTAAATCCGTTAAATCCCATACACTGCGCCTTGCCGAACTTCCCGCTCGATCTGATATATTGATTAAGAATTATTATTTTTGGCAATCATCAAAGTGGCGATATTTAACAGGCACAAATTTGAAAAACTCGTGGTTCATAAATCCAAAACATTAGCCTGGGCGATCGCACTTTTCAGCGGCATTTTGATGGCATTGACAACCGCCCCAGTAAATGCTTGGCTATTGGCTTGGGTAGCATTAGCTCCCCTGTGGATTTTGGTTGTTAGTTATGAAAGGCCTCTTCAAGAAGTAAAACAACAAAAATTCTTCCTTCTTCCTTCTTCCTTCTTCCTTCTTCCTTCACTCTGGGGAATTGGGTATCACGGATTAGCTTTATCTTGGATTATGGGAATTCACCCGATGACTTGGTTGGGAGTTCCTTGGTGGCCGAGTTTGGCGATCGCACTTTTTTGCTGGGCCTTCATCACCCTCTGGGGAGCCGCCTTAGTCGCCGTTTGGGCGTGGCTATTTGTAATTCTCAACTCCCTCGCTTTACCCGGCAAAAATCCTATTCTTATTCTTAACTCCCCCCCTTGTAAAGGGGGGGCTGGGGGGGGTAAAGCTCAATTTTCAGCATTAACTCGCGTTTTAATTGGCACAGCTTTGTGGTGTGCCTTAGAAAGTATTTGGAGTACAGGTTCGCTGTGGTGGACATCCCTATCATATACGCAAAGCCCGCACAATTTAGCAATATTGCACCTCGGTCAACTCTCCGGGCCAAGCGCAGTAACAGCCGCTATTGTAGCAGTAAATGGCTTAATCGCCGAAGCTTTTATTGAAGGAAGAAGGAAGAAGGAAGAAGGAAGAAGGAAGAATTGGATTGCTTATATTTTGCCTGCGAGTTTGTGTTTAGTTTTGCATATTGCAGGATGGAGCTTATACAGCCGCCCTTTGAATCAAGAAGCTGCAACCGCTTTAAAAATTGGCATTATTCAAGGCAATATTCCTAACGAGATTAAGTTTGATTCAGGGGGTTGGGCGCGCGCTTTGGAAGGTTACACCACTGGATACAAACAGTTAGCCGACAGGAAAGTAGATGCTGTGTTAATTCCAGAGACAGCTTTGCCTTTTATCTGGACAAACGATTATCAGCGTTCTACTCTTTCTTTTTACCAAGCTATTCTCGAACGCGGCGTTGTGGCTTGGGTGGGAGGCTTCGGACAGCAAGAGAATAGTATCACTAACAGCTTATTGGCGATCGATCGCACAGGAGAAATTGTCGATCGCTACGATAAACTAAAGCTAGTGCCTTTAGGGGAATATATCCCTTTTTACGAAATTTTAGGCGGGATTATTAATCGGCTTTCTCCCTTAGATGCTCACTTAGTACCCGGCAATTCTAAACAATTGTTTGATACGCCGTTTGGCCGCGCCATTGTCGGAATTTGTTACGATTCCGCGTTTGCGGAAATTTTCCGATATCAGGCGGCGAATGGAGGCGAATTTATGATCACCGCTTCCAACAATGCCCATTACAAACCGCCAATGTTGGCTCAACATCATGCTCTCGATGTGATGCGAGCAATTGAAACTGATAGATGGGCAGCTATCGCAACTAATACGGGTTACTCTGCTTTTGTAAATCCTCGCGGCGAGACGGTTTGGAAGTCGGGAATTAATACCTATGAAATCCGAGATGCTACTATTTATCGGCGGCAAACTCGAACTTTGTACGTGCGGTGGGGAGATTGGTTGACACCTGTATTGTTAGTATTGGCTGGGTTAATGCGGTTTATTGTTAAAAATTAACCCGTAGGTTATACCATTTTAGATTTTCGATACCAATCTAAAATCTAAAATCTAAAATCTAAAATGGAATGACTCTACTTCTCTTTCACGTGTTCGTGAACGCTAGGAGATAAAGAAATTAAATCGTCCATATTGCGCTGCATGGCAGCACACATATTGTCCAAAGGCAAATCATTGGCATCGTGCCCGAAGGGATTTTCTATTTCAATGCCGATTTCTTCGATGCCGAACAAAGTAAAACTAATTAAAGCCACAACAGCGCCGGTTCCCCAACCCAAATCCTTCACCATTTGAAAGGGCAGTGCCAAACAGTAAAGCAACAATAGTTGTTTCAAGTGAATCGCGTAAGCCAAAGGGATAGGCGTCTTCAAAATCCGCTCGCAGCCGCCTAATACATCAATCATAGAGTTGAGCAACTCCTTCATAGCAGTTAACTGATAAACATCCAGGCAATTGCGCTCGTACTGCTCGTGCATATAATCCTCAATCCAAAAGGCAATTTCTAGGGGTGGATTGTTCATTGATTTGAGCTTTTGGTACCGCGCTGGGGACATTAACGGCTCCAACTCTGGATTGACTGATTCTTGCCGCAAGTGCAGTTTCATTGCCACTGCCAAGGCAACTAATAGGCGCAGTGCTGACTTTTTTTCTATGATATCGTGCGGGTCTTTTTCCTCAATTGCTACCCAGATTTGACGAGCCAAATTGCGGATGTTATTGTTTAAAGTACCCCAAAATCGGCGACCTTCCCAAAATCGCTCGTAGGCTGTATTTGTCCGAAAAACTAACAGTAAACCCAGGACAATACTCGGTACAATACTCGACAAAATGGGCATGGAAACTGGCCACTTAAAAAAGTGCAGGAGGGAAATAAAAACTCCAAAGCCGCCGCACAGCAAAACGCGTGGCCAAATTGATGGAATGACAGACCCCCGAACCTGTAATGCAATTTTAAACCACGACGGTCGATCGACACTCATGCAAGTCTCCTCATTAAATTAGTAGTCTGCGCCCTAGTGCGGGCAGCGCAAATGCCTGCTACACTTAGTTCTTCGACTCCCGCCAGTCGATTTGAGATTCGAGATTTTAGATTGACTCCACAGATAAATCTGGGGGGTTGGGACTTTGGTCTAAAATTTTTTGGTTTCCACGACTGCTGTCAGGGCTTGTATCCCTATTTGGGTGCGGTGAGAGGTTCCGAAAAAAGCTTTCCTACAAACAACCTTTGGATTTTACCCAAAAAACTCATCTTTACGCTCAATCTAAAACCTAAAATCTACAATCTACAATTGATTGACGCAGTGACTTAATTCGGTAAGATTAACTATGTATCTTTAAACCTCAGCTTCCGTGCAAGAGCTACCGACATCTGTGCCCCCGCATTTTCACCGATTGCCAAACCAACGGTGGCAAATTTATTCGCCTCAACCACAGCAAGCCGAACAGTTTGCCACTGAAATCGGTTTGTCGCCCTTGCTGGCACAGGTACTGATTAACCGGGGAATCGATTCTCTTAAAGAAGTGCAAGGGTTTATCGAACCCGAATCTCTGGTTTTGCCCGCGCCAATGGATGAGTTTCCCGATTTGGCTGCGAGTGTCAAATTGTTGCGGGAGGCGATTTCGGGAGGGCGAAAAATTGCGATATGCGGCGACTACGATGCTGACGGGATGACGAGCACCGCTTTGTTGCTGCGAGCTCTGAGGCTTCTGGGGGCGAATGTGGATTATGCTATTCCCAGCCGGATGCGAGAAGGTTATGGGATTAACGATCGCATTGTAGAAGAATTTCACTCGGAAGGTGTCGCTCTCATTCTCACGGTTGACAACGGAATTGCAGCCTACGGCCCGGTTGCTAGAGCGCGAGAACTCGGTGTCAAAGTTATTATTACAGACCACCACGATTTGCCGCCAAAACTGCCCCCTGCCGATGCTATTCTCAACCCAAAATTAATCGCGGAATCTTCACCTTATCGCGGTTTGGCTGGCGTAGGCGTTGCTTATGTTTTGGCGATTACTTTGGCTCAGGATATGCAAAAAGTTGGCGGGTTGGTGAATCCGCTGCTGGAGTTATTTACGTTGGGAACTATTGCGGATTTAGCGCCTTTGACTGGAGTTAACCGCCGCTGGGTGAAGCGTGGTTTACGGCTGTTGCCTCACTCGCAATTGGCGGGTATTCAGGCTTTGATTCATGTGGCGGGAGTGCAGCCGGGGAGTGGGGAAAGCCCCTCAATTCTTAACTCGCAAAATAAAACTAATAATTCCTTAAAGCCTGAAGATATTGGTTTTCGACTTGGGCCCCGGATTAATGCTGTGGGGCGCCTGGCTGACCCTCAAATTGTGATAGAGTTGCTGACTACGGACGATCGCGAATTGGCTCTCAAAAACGCAATGCAGTGCGAACAAATTAATCAGCGCAGGCAGGAGTTGTGCCAGGAAATTGAGCAGGAAGCCATTGCTTGGTGCGAGAAAAGTGATCTCAACTTGCAGCAAGAACGAGTTTTAGTTGTCGTGCAACCGGGTTGGCACCACGGGGTGATCGGGATTGTGGCTTCTCGGTTAGTGGAACGCTACGGCGTACCTGTGTTTATGGGTACTTTTGAGGATGAGGCTGGCGAAAACGAGGCTGTAGGGACGGTAGCCCATAAAATTGTCCGGGGTTCGGCGAGGGGAATTCCTGAGTTTAATGTATTTGACGGGCTGAATTTTTGCGCGGATTTATTAACTAAATTTGGCGGACACAAAGCGGCGGGCGGTTTTTCTATGCCAGCCCATAATCTTGAACAATTCCGCAATCAACTGTCAATTTTTGCTAATCAATGTTTGCAGCCGGAACACCTAAAACCCCTGGTTTCAGTAGATGTGCGAGCGGATTTGGCTGAGATTAATCTCGACCTTTACCGACAAATTGATGCTCTGGAACCTTGCGGTATTGAAAATAAGGCTCCTGTATTTTGGACGCCTAATGTGTGCATAACTGAACAGAAAATTGTTGGTAAAGGAGGTCACGTTAAACTAACTGCAACTCAAGATGGAAAAGTATCGGCTAGTGTGAAGGCGATTGCTTGGCGTTGGGGGGAATATTTTCCTTTGCCTCGGCGGGTTGATATTGCTTACCGATTGCGGGAAAATAGTTTTAATGGCAAGACATCGGTTGAGTTAGAATTGTTGGGCGTTCGGCTACCCGCAAATGCTGCTAGTTCCAGGCCGCCGATGTTCGGAAAAGTTGAGTTTCATTACTGCGATCGCACTTATTCTTGCAGTCTATCTCCCGCCGGCTCGATCGAGGAATTGAGAATTCGCAACTCTCAAGGACAAGTTTTGGCTGTTGCACCCGGACAAAACATCGGTTTGTTAGGCAACTCTCGCAAAGATGCTAGAGAAGTCGATGTATCTCTACCTTTTTTTGAGAATTTGATTCAAACTGCTAAACACGCCCTGGGTATTTGATAACTCGGTATTTAATAACTCGGTATTTGATCGCAAAGCAGGTGCAGCAGGGAAAATTGGCGATCGAGCGTTGTGAATTTTGAATAATTTAAAACTCAAAACTCCCAACTCTCGATCGCCCCGGAGCGTGCTATAATTACAGGTCGCCGCCTTTAGCTGCCAAGAGAAAAATCACGATCGGGCCCGAAAGCACGACGGCTGCGAGTAAAGCTACCTGAACAATGAGTTGGTAGTCTACACCAGCCATACCACTGAAAAGATCGGTTATAAAGTCCATGTGTCCTCCTGACTGTAGTGATTAAGTCTAGATTGTTGAATTAGAAAATCCGCTTCTGATTTTACCGGGCGATCGACCATATTTTTTAAGGAACTTTACAAAATTCAACAAAATGTAAACTACGATCAACCTCTCAGTCACAGGAAACCAGGGACTTGATGCCCCTTCCCCGAAAGTGAGCGGAATCTAAAACCTAAAATCTAAAATCGAACGCCCCTGGAGGAGATCCGCCTCGGGCACTGGCAATTGATATACTTGAAGAACCCCAATCTCCTAAAGTTTGGTATTTTCCAGATAATGCTCCGAATCTAAAATCTAAAATCTAAAATCTAAAATCTAAAATCAAACTATGGCTACTTGGCGTTGTGTAAAGCAGTGCGGTGCTTGTTGTTACCTCGACCCAACAGAGCGCCCCGACTTAGACGAGTATTTATCTGAAGACGAATTATCGCTCTACTTGAGCTTAGTCGGAGATGACGGTTGGTGTATCAATTTTGACAGAGCGACGCGAGAATGCGGAATTTATGCTGATCGACCGCGCTTTTGTCGGGTAGACTCAGAGGTGTTTCAGGATATGTACGGCGTTGAGCCGGCCCAATTGAACGATTTCGCGATCGAGTGCTGCTTGGAACACATTGAAGATCTTTATGGCGATCGATCTTTGGAAATGATCCGCTTTAACTCTGAAGTCGGAATTCTCGCCTTACCGGACGGTGTTGCATAATTGCGGGATGATTTTGATTGTTTTGGCGGATGGGCCCCTGATCCCGAAGGCGTGTATTTTCACAACAGGCGGGACACCCCACAACCATCCTCCTCAAATTTTGCAACCCCTACCTGACAACTAACAATCTCCCGGTTTCTCACCGGGAGAGTGTCAAAATAAACAAATCAAGGAAATATCGCGCAGTTGAGTTGAGCTATGAGTAATCGAGAGGGTTTTACAGGGGGATTTATTGCCGGAGCTGCCGTTGGCGGCTTGGTGGGTGCAGTTTTGGGCGCGGTGCTGTCGCGGCGCGCTGCTGAAGCTTTGCTGAGTGAACCTTCAGACCCAAAAACCAGAAAAATCCGCCAGAGGAAAGCCAGCCAACTCGAAGCCGAAGGGATGGAAGTAGCAAGGCTGAGTTTAGAAGATAAAATTGCCCAGCTAAATCAGGCAATAGATGACGTGCGGCTGCAACTCGGCGACGTAAACGGCAACGCGCAGCCGCACAACAATGAAGGTTCGATCGCCCAAGACTCCTGAATCCATTTAAAATTTTAGATTAGGCTGGCAGATCAATGCGGGCGATCGGTCAACTGTCGCACATTTCTCTCTTCATCTTTCCAGGTAAAAGGGGGAGACAGAAGGAACAAGGAACAACAAAAACGCTCCTGGTCTCCCCAACTCCCACTCCCCCCACTCCTCCAGCTATGCTAAACTCACAGTTAAAGTGTCTGTAAACTTTACTCAAACTACAAGCAAAATTTATGAGTTCTTCAATAGGCCTTTTGGCAACCACGCTAGCGACATTTCTGCAAATCTATCTAGTCCTGATGATTTTTCGGGTGCTGTTAAGCTGGTTCCCCAATATCAATTGGTACGATCCCCCGTTTTCGATTTTGAGTCAGTTAACAGATCCTTACCTGAATCTATTCCGCTCGATTATCCCCCCCTTGGGAGGGATTGACTTTTCGCCAATGATTGCGTTTTTTGTACTTCAGTTCGGCTCAGAATTCTTGATCGGTCTTTTGACCAGCTTGCAAACATCCTTGTAGTTTGAAAAGCTTAAGTTTTTAAGCATCGAGCGTAAATTGTTTGGCAGACCTAGCTGCCTGCAACTAAATTTTAGATTTGACATTTTTAGATTAACTCCCCGGTTGAAAAGCTGGGGAGTTAATCGTACATTAGAAATGAGAAATTACCAGCCACTCAACAATCTCAAATCTAAAATCTACAATCGAAAACTGCATTGCGGTTTCACGGGCACCCAACCCAAAATCTCAAATTAGCAATCTAAAATCTCCAAGAGTTTTGTTAGCGGCGAACCACGCCAGTAAAACCTGTAGCTTTAAATTGCTTGAGCTTTAAAGGTGTTCGTTGATTGGCAGCAACGGAAATTCTGAGCTGAAAATCGCTAACTCCGGGAGGAACTTCTTCTATAGAACCTAAGCGAGTTCGGTTTTGCATCACCGGATTGTCATCGGCATCATAAATGCGGCCGAAAATATCGGCATTGACAACTGGTTTGCCGGTGCTATTTTCAGCTTTCCCAGTAATCAAAAAGCAGGTAGCTTCCATAGAACTGCCGCTGGTGACTGTTCCTTCTCCCATTTCTGCCGGACATTCGCGATAGGAAAGGTCGGAAAGTTTAATCTGCGTTAGAGCCCAAGCAGGTGGAGTGAATACCAAACTAAAAATTCCGATTAGGCAAGTAGCAAAAAAAAGGCTGATAGCTCGAAATTTCATAAATTGCAGCGCAAGTATATTTTAATTCTCAGCTTAGCGCGAATTCAGCCTCAAATTCCTACTTATAGGAATTCTGAAAACTACAGCTACTTTTTGAAGAAATGGCATTAGTCTAGACCTAAATGCTGGCGCAATGCTTGGCGCATCACATCAACTGGGACCGATTCTGTATCCAGCCAAATTTTTAAGGCGGCTGCTCCTTGTTGAACTAGCATTTCTAGTCCGTCAATAGCTCGCGCTCCCCGAAGCTGTGCATCTTTGAGAAACTGCGTAGGATTCGGGGTGTAAATTAAATCATAGACGATCGCACCTGCTGAAATTCGATCGAGCGCACCATCCGCAACCGGCGACTTTTCCCCCTGCGGATACATCCCCACAGGCGTCGTGTTCACCAGCAAATCTGCCTGCGAGATTAACATTGACAAATTATCCCAAGTATGAACCTGCAAATTCTGCACGGGCATCGGAGAATTGACCCAAATCTGCTGAAATTCCGCTAAATTTTGTTCGCTGCGGCCGACAACGTGGATCTCTGCACATCCCAATTGAGCGCATCCAGCCACAACAGCTCTCGCCGCCCCGCCATTCCCCAAAATTACCGCTACTTTCTGACTCCAATCGGAACCCCCCCTAGCCCCCCCTTGGTAAGGGGGGGGACAGGATTCGACAGCCGTATTGCCCCTTTCTAAGGGAGAAATTGAGTCTTTAGCCTCTCCTTGATAAGGGGGGGTTTGCAGGGGCGCTAGAAAGCCTTCAACGTCAGTATTTGTGCCGCACCAACCTTTGTCAGTCAGGTATACGGTATTGACTGCGCCGATCGCTCGGGCGATCGGGGAAACTTCCGACAGCAGCGGTAAGATTGCTTGTTTGTGAGGAATCGTGATGCTAAATCCCCGAACGCCGATCGCCGCAAATCCTGCAAGAGCAGCTTTTAAATCCTCTGGTTTTACCGGAAACGGCAGGTAAACAAAATCGACTCCCAAGTGGGAAATAGCAGCATTGTGCATCGCCGGCGATAGAGAATGTTCGACGGGATGACCAATTACTCCCAACAGTTTAGTAGTGCCTTTAATCATTTTTGTTAGTTGACTGTTGACTGTTGACTGTTGACTGTTAACGGTTGAGTTTTGTTAGTTTTCATACCAGATCCTGCTACAGTTGGGCCCTTATTCTTTAGTCGGCTAGCAGTGAACTTCGTTGGTTCAGAAGCGATTTTCCTCGCCGAGTGACTGTCAACAGTCAACAGTCAACTGTTTCCCGAAACTCTTTGGCGTCAGCCAAAATCGGATTGACATCAAACCAATAATCTTCGCCGTAACGGTATTCAAACACCCAGAGACTACGCAGCAAGATTTGGTATTTAGTTTCCCCGTTCACAGTTTTGGTAGCGGATACTTGGCGCAGCAATTGCCACTCATCCGGTTCGATCGCCAAAGTAAGCTGGTGGCGGCGCTGAACGATCACATTTTCCAAAGTTTCCCGCGACAGAGGTGGGTCTTGTTTCTGCAGACAGCCATACAGTAGTTGCAGCAAATTGCGGACATGACCGCCACTGACTCGACACAGGCGATCGAGAGTTTCCGCAGAGTCGAAAACTTTGCCAACCAAAGCATAGCGCTGCGAAGGGTGCACCGTCGGAAAAGCCCGCGCCAGAACCATCTGCTGCAGCAATTCCACACCCTCAGAACACTCAGAACCGTCGCTCAACTGCACCGGCACCATCGGCAAAACCTTCGGATCTACCCCAAAGCGATTGGTCAACTGGCCCAAATCGTTAGAGAAAATCAGCACCAAAGGAATTGTATACACGACGTGGCAATTTAGTCTTGCCAACTGTTCGCCGCGATCGACAAACAGGTATTCCGGCTGCAGCCGCCCCGTCGGTTTCGCGCACAGGTGTATGCGATCGAGATTATCGATAATTACTACAAGTCCTTGTTTCCCTTGGCGTTTGAGTTCTTGATTAGCCGGCTCCAGCAACTCCTTATTCAGTGCATCTAAAATTACATTAGTTCGCGGCTCCAAATATTGCCTCAACTCCGATCGCAGATTCGGAGCATCTTTCGCTTTAGCAGTAATTTTGCCAATTCCCAACGCCAGAGAAAATTCTCCCTCCGTGCTAGCATTTATTTCCCCAACACCAGGGACATTAGCTTCCGCGCTCAAGTCTATTTGAGTTTGAAAAACATCAGCAATCCCTTTGAGCAAAGCTTTAAAACCCGTCGGTTGCAGCTTAATTTTCATTTTCTCGATGCTTTCGCTCACCTGACGAGCAACGCTCAACAAAATGTCAGTGATATCTACATCTGCCATGTCTAAGTCTTTACTCGACTCAAAGTAAACAACATGAAATCCTTGTTCCTGCAATTGAGCTTGCAGCCGCAGCAATTCAGTTGATTTACCAGAGCCGATGTGACCGGTGAATAATTGACAGGTAGGTGCATCGGGGGACAGACGGCTGATGGTGCGCTCCAATTGTTCTACGATTGTGCCGCCCCGCACTGATGAGAAATCGATATAGTATTGTCGGTCTTTTTGATTTGCTACTGCCAGGGTGTAGCTGGGATTGCAGGCGCTATAAAATTGCTGTAACTTTAGTTCCATACCCTGTTCGCTCAAAACTACATTATGCCCTAATAGCTTTTTCGTTTCGCTATGGTAACAATCAGCACAAGTTATCAACTTATTTTGATGTTTTCTGGGACGCTCAATATCTTGATTCCTCCCTAAACCCGCACGTAAAAATTATACTTAATTTTTGCGTACAGAGAATCAATAGAATCAGCTAATACTCATAACTAAGTAATTCATGTGCGTACAGCGAGCGCGACTTTTTTGACATCACAGACGAAAATTTGGCAGTAATGTTCTCGGATCAAAGTGGCTATTGGAGTACGGTTAACCGAAGCAACCAAAATAGGTAGTAATTAGGTATCCAGAAACCTGGTTTTTTTAATAATACCTTCGCCCTTTTCACAGTAGGTTGGGTTCTTGTGAAGCGAAACCAACAACTGATTTTAGATTGGCAATTTGAGATTTTAAATTGGAGCAAAAATCTCAAATTGAAAATTGATGGCGTTGTGTACGAGTGCTTCAAGCCAACCTACTTTCTTAGAGCATTTTGACTTAGACGCGAAGGTATTGTTTAAGAAACCCGGTTTCTCTGTGTGATATTTTTTTGGGAGCTACTTATTGTTAATCAATTCTACCATTTTGCGACAGACACCTGCTAGCGAAGCGGTGTTTTGGGGTGTGACGAGCCTCTCCCGGGCAACAGACGAAACTTGAAAACCGGCTTTCTTAGCAAACTCTCTCTTTCCTCACTCTGCGCCCTCTGCGCCCTCTGCGGTTAAAAAAACTCCAAATTATACAAAAAAAGGGCTGGTAACTACACCAGCCCTTCAACTAATTTTAGAGGTTAAATTATTGCTAATCTAACATCTAAAATCTCAAGTCAATCTAGCTTCTGTCACTAGCAGCTACTGGCTCAAAGCTTGGAACCACCAACTCATCATTCTGCTTGGTGAGTTGATTGTACAGCCTTTCGGTATTCGGGAAATTCGCAGCAGGCAGAGTCGGGAAGCGACGGTAAGGAACTGTATCCTCGCCAAACGCCTCGGCATATTCAACGCTGTTCAACATCGCGTTGATAAAGCCCTTAATGCCTTTACTTGCCAAGATTTGGTTGTACGTCCGAATCTCCGCTTGATTGCGGGGAGCACGGCCCAAGAAGTGCTTGGTTCCCAACTCAATCACCTTAGTATTGGGATAAGGTGCGTAGAACTGTTTGATGTACAGCGACGAGCAGCCCAAAGCCTCAATGAACTCCTTGAGATTGATTTCATTGTTGCCCAGTTTGCTTTCCAGCGCCGTGAATTCATTCTTCACAACATAGGGGTTGATGTCGCGCTCAAAAACTTGACGGTAAGCAGCTTGAATTAAAGTTTTCAAAGCTACTTTGTCCGAAGTATTCGTCAGCTTGAACACCTTAGTTTGTTCGCGTCGCTTGCTGACACCTTGAGCGAGGCTATTTTGTAACTCGAAATCGCCCCGATCGAGCGCAGTGCCGAGTTCGATAAACCGAGGAGTTTCGGGCGTCTGAGCTTGGACATTTTGCTCAGCGACGGAACCCGATCGCATCGTCCGCATCGACAAACCACCGGGAGTCACATAGCGCTCGTAGGGCACTGTATCTTCCCCAAAAGCTTCGTTGTACTCCGTGCTGTCCAGGATGCTATCGACCAGCGCGTAGAAACCCTTCTTGGCGCAAATGTCAAAGTAAGCGTTCATTTCCTGGCGGCCATAGGTAGGGCGTCCTAGGAGCCGGCGGTGAATGTACTCGATCGCCTTACAAACGTAAAGCTTGCTCCAGTACATATTGCGGAACACGTCAGACTTCGCCAACATCCGAATAAACTCGCGCATCGGAATCTCGCCGTTTTCCAGCTTAATTTCCGCTACCTTTTGGCGCTGGCCGTCGAACACGTCGCGACCAAACACTTGCAGGTAAGCTGCCCGAATCACCGCTTGTGTGGAACTTTCGGTAAATTTGACACTGGAAGCATTGCTGTAGCTGCTGGAGACACCGCGGGCAGTTTTCTTGGAAGCAACATAGTTGCTCGGTAACTGGTCTAATTTAAAGACCTTGGGGCCGAGAGAACCAGGAGCAGCACCGCGAGCCGCCGGATTGCTCAACTGATTGTCAATACCTGCACCTTGACGGATCAGGATACGGCGAGTGTCTTTGCCGAAGGGAGCCGGACGGCTCTTGGGGTTGCGAGTTTCTTTCGGGAAAATCGCGCCAAACTGAATTTCTAACGGATCATTGCCAACACCGTAAACGTGCTGGTCTGGCAGAGGCTGGTTGTAGCCAGCAAACAAGGTGATGAACTGAGGAACCTTGCGGAACGGAGCGCTGAAATTGAACAAATCAATTTGCGGGCCCCAGTTGCGACACTCCTGAGCTTCTTGGCCCAAACCGCGCAGGTAAGGCACTGTTTCTTCGCCGAAGTAGTCGGAATACTCTTGGGAATAAACCATCGCGTCTACCAGGGCTGGCAGGCCGCCTTTGCTGACGATCGCAAAATACTTGCTAAATTCCTCCCGCGAGCTCAAACCCCGACCTAGGAAGTGACGAGCGGCTAATTCTACAGCACGGCTGTTGACAAAAGGCTCGTAGAATTGCTGACGGTAAAGAGGAGATTTGCCAAGACGACGAATAAACTCTTTCATCGAGATTTCGCCATTTTTGACCTTGGATTCCAGGTCAGAAATGCTTTGGCTGTATGCGCGGGTAATATCGCGCTCGAATACTTGGCGGTAAGCTGCTTTGATTACTTCTAGCTTTTCTGCCGAAGACAGACCGGTTTTCATGACGAATTTCGACCGTCGCTCGGCTGCATTGAAGTAGATTTGAGGCAGTTGCAAGCCTTGCTGGTCGTTGCTTTCGCGCTGCCGCACCTTGTCTGAAGGTGTGGGAGCTTTGAATTCGGTAATTGCTACGTCGAAATACTGTCCGACGATCGCACTTGCCTCTGCATTGTTTCTGAAATATCCCAAAGATGCTGCCTTCATTTCCTGCATTGCCACAATTGTGGCCGCCGAAGAGCAAGCATTTTCGATGATTTCCCGCAATCCGCGCACGTTTACCGAAATAATGTTCGGGTCGCCAGCGACAATTGCGTAGGTGATGTAGCGCAAAAACCAGCTCAAATCCCGCAGAGATTTGGTCATGTTGCCCGGGCCGTAGCGCGAGACATTGATCGGCTGAAATCCTGCTGGGATTGGGCCGCTGTAGCCGCCACCGTTGCCAGAAAATAGATTTCCTAGCCCCAAGAAACCACCGCCGCCACCGCCGTTGCCGCCAGCGCGGCTTTCTACGTAGGTGACATTTCCCAGCTTCATGCCTTCAGAGACATTCGCCACACCGGCGCGAGCCGCGCCTGCTACAGCCATCGCAGGTTCTTGTGGTCTTTCCAAAAATGCCAGCGGGGAACCGCCGGTAAAAATCCGGTTGGCTGCGCGGGATACTATCAGTTCCGAGTTTTGGGTCAGCGTCGCAGAGATATCGATCCGAAGAGCCCCGGAACTGAAATAACTTGCTAGTTCGCTGAGTTCGCCCCGCTGTAGAAAGCGGTCTTGCTGTTCTGCTTGCGAAATTGTTGCGACCGGTACAGTTTGATATAGTTGCGGACGCGCAACCGAGCTTCCACCACTTGCCTTTACAGTCATTAGACTCCTTAGCTCCCTATCCAAATAGTTGCAGCATTTAACCAGACTAACCTTGCCTTCTGATGCAGGTCAAAGTAGGTATTTTTGCTTTGTTTACTTTTTGCCTTTACCTGTCACGAGGTTCGGGCGCGCTTACTTTCTTAGATTAAAATGTTTTGGTTTCATCTTTCTGCCTGCCGGGAAATGTCCGATCCGAAGGCAGGCACGGGGTACTCCCTCCGCTGCGATCCGCCGGTATACCCGTGGAAAAAAAGACTCGGCAGGAGAGTTGCCTTTGGGCGATTGCAGCAAGTGCCGTCAATTAAGGGAAAAGAAAATCAAAAATTTCTTCTGCCTTTTTCTCTTGCCTTTAACTTTCTGCTTAAAGACGCCTCCGCTTTACCCGACAGTTCAGCGGTGGGTTATTGACAGTCCTCGTTTGTGAAAAAGCCTGCCGAGATTTATTGTATAGATTTAAGAGAGCGTATATGAGAAAAAATGATAAGTTTTATTACGCAGAAGCTGTCAGGGCTTGGCTACCAGGGGTTAGTCGATCGCCCGATCGCTCTCTCTTAGGCTTCCCAACTTGGCGAGACGCCACTTTGGTTGCCAGTAACGCAGCAATAGAAGTGCATCGCGTCGCGCTGTTCGTCCGTAGCTACTGACAACCAATCTCAAAACCCACGCACTATTACCTCACCTATGGATACTACGCCTGATATCAGTGCTGCCGTGCGGCGGCTTTACGATACTTTCCCTTTCCCGCCCGATCCTTTGTCAGATGAACCGCCCCCTGGGTACAACTGGCGCTGGAGTTGGCCTGATGCTTACAATTTTTGCACTGGCCAAAAGCCGCCAAAACTCGATATTCGGATTTTAGATGCTGGCTGCGGCACTGGTTCGAGCACCGATTATCTGATTCACCTCAATCCTGAAGCTTCGGTAACGGCGATCGACCTGAGTGAAGGTGCTTTGAAGGTAGCACAAGAACGCTGTCGGCGATCCTCTTCGAGGGCTTCGCTAACGGGAGCGCGCGAAGCTGATTTTCGCCACCTCAGCCTGTACGATGCCGCCGAGTTAGAGGGCGAGTTTGATTTGATTAACTGCGTGGGCGTGCTGCACCACTTACCCGATCCGATCCGGGGCATTCAAGCGCTGGCGGCGAAGTTGGCGGAGGGCGGTTTAATGCACATTTTTGTGTATGCTGAGCTCGGACGCTGGGAAATTCAATTGATGCAAAGGGCGATCGCACTTCTTCAAGGCCCGCAAAAAGGTGACTATCCCGATGGTGTGAAAGTCGGTCGTCAAATCTTTGCTTCTTTACCAGAAAACAACCGTCTTGTCAAGTACGAAAAACAGCGTTGGGCAGGAGAAAATCAGCGGGACGAATGTTTTGCTGATATGTACGTTCACCCGCAGGAAATCGACTACAATATTGAGACTTTGTTCGAGTTAATTGATGCTTCGGGATTGGAATTTATTGGTTTTTCAAATCCGGGATATTGGCAGTTAGAAAGACTTTTGGGGAAAGCGCCGGAATTGATAGAAAGAGCTCAGGGTTTGACGGAACGGGAGCTTTATCGATTAATTGAATTGTTGGATACGGAAATCACTCATTACGAGTTTTTCTTGGGCAAAAAGCCTGTTAATAAAATTGATTGGTCGGACGATCAGGCTCTTTTGGCGGCAATTCCAGAGTTGAGTGGTTGTATGCACGGTTGGCCTAGTCAACAAGTGTTTGATTGCAACTACCAATTGCTCAATTTGTCAAGTGCTGAATTTGAGTTTTTGCAAGCTTGCAATACCAAAACTGTGGGAGAGATTTTGACGGATGTGGAGATGGGATTGGATGAAGTGCGATCGATCTTATCAAAACAGCTCATTTTGCTAACACCGAAATTATAGGGCTTTTTCATTATTTGAACGAACCGCGAAGACGCCAAGAGCGCGAAGGAAGAACAGCATCTCTTTCTTTCTCTTCCTTCGCGTCCTTCGTGCCTTCGCGGTTCATTTTATCTTACTCAATTACTGACTCCCGGTAAAATCCGAAATAGATTGACACAGGCCCCCGTCTGCGGCTACGCTTTGAAGTTAGAGGTTGCTTTGCTTGTAGAGGAAGTAGCCCGCGTCGCCCAAAAATCTAGTTGCACTGCCCAAAGCTGCTGGTAACAGCAATGGACAGCTCACCGCCAAACTGATCACAGCAGTCTGGAGGCTAACGGAGTATCTTAACATCCTCTGTAGCCGCCCTGCTATCCGTTGAAAAGCGGGGCGGCTGGGTTTTTGGGTTTTTCTAGAAAACCCAAAACCAGGAGAACATAATTATGTCACAGGAATTCTTGCCTGACGACAACAAATTCGATCGGCCAAATGACGACTCAGCAGCAGAATCGGAACAGGATGTGGTGTGTGTTACGGTGACAGGTTCGCCCAAGGGTGTCAGGGAAACCATACTCACTTTGTACCGCCTGGGATTTGCCCAAGTTGGCGATTGGAGTCCCGTACAGCGTGCAGCTAATCCGAACCAAGTGATGAGTGTGCTAATTCGCCGTCGGAAGCGCAAAGCGTAGGTGTTTGCTCGTTCCCAGGCTCTAGCCTGGGAACGCATTCCATGAGGCTCTGCCTCAAATTTCCCTATCTAGACCTTATAACCGTTTTAGCTGACCACTTTTGCATTTGCTGAGAAAAGCTTCATAATGCTTGCTAAGAGCGTTTTGATTGGGTGCTGTTTTTTTATCCTGTGGTAAAGTCAGTTTTCGATCAGCCAGATATTGGTAACAGGTGCCGACGAGTTCAGGGGCAATCGCGACTTCATTGGTATCTGGCTGAATTGATAGTAGATGCAAATCGAATAGAGTGTGTATGTCAGCTCTGAGCGGTAGACCATTTGTTAAATGATTGCTTGGAATACCGTGATATGGAATTATATGTGCTGCTTCTATAGCTGACTCTACATCACAATCAGTTATTGGACATCGACCACCGTAAGCAATTAACAACTTACGCCGAAATTCAGCCTGTCCCGGTCGCTGCACAATAAAAGCAGCTTTCCATCGTCTGACATCTTCAAGAGTTTCAGCCTCAACATATCCCTCAGATTCAATTTTCTGACGCTCAGCATCTAGCTCAGGTAACGCTAGATTGCGGGTCTGGAAGTAAGAGTCGAGAATGGTTCGCAAATCACCACAACCTCCATCGTCTTGACCATGCCCCAGAACTTGCGGGGGAATCGGCACCGGATTACCTCGCAAATCTAGTTTTTCCAAATTCTTCATGCTGCGAATCGCCTCCGGGATTTCAGCAATCTGATTGTTAGGAAGGAACAGCTCTTTTAGATTCGACAATTGCCCGAGCACATCTGGGATAGAGGTAATCTGATTGTTACTGAGGTAAAGCCATGTCAGATTCAACAGTTGACCGAGCGCATCTGGGATAGAGGTAATCTGATTGTTCCGGAGGTAAAGCCCTGTCAGATTCGACAGTTGCCCAATTGCTTCTGGGATAGAGGTAATCTGATTCTCATTGAGCATAAAGGATTCCAGATTTGACAGTTGCCCAATGGCTTCTGGGATGGAGGTAATCTGATTGCAATTAAGGAAAAGATATTCCAGATTCGACAGTTGCCTAATCGCTTCTGGGATGGAGGTAATCTGATTGCCACTAAGGATAAGCCATTCCAGATTCGACAGTTGCCCAATTGCTTCTGGGATAGAGGTAATCTGATTGTCACTAAGGAGAAGCCATTCCAGATTGGACAGTTGCCCAATCGCTTCTGGGATGTAGGTAATCTGATTCTGGCTGAGGTCAAGCTTTCTCAGATTGAACGGTTGCCCAAGCCACTCTGGAATGGAAGTAATCTGATTGTGACTGAGGAAAAGCCTAAGCCGTTCCATATTGGGCAGTTGCCCGAGCCACTCTGGAATGGAGGTAATTTGATTCTCACTGAGATGAAGGCATTCAAGATTAGGCAGTTGCCCGAGCCACTCTGGAATGGAGGTAATCTGATTTCTGCTGAGGTCAAGCCACGTTAAATGCGTACACTTGACAATCTCCCGCGACAATTCCTCCAGCCTCACCCCCGACAAATCCAATTTCGTCAATTTTTCCTCGGCAGCCTGCTCGATTCGCCGCACTGCTTCCTCTCGTCTCATGTCCTTTACCTCTAAGTAATATTCATTTTACTATGACCATAGTTTAGTCGGTTGGAAAAAACGGTTTTATCCCCATTTAGGACTTGTAACCGCTACAGCTTTATACTGATGAATCTGTACCAGTTCCAAGTTTTTGTAGAGTATGACACTTTCCGTAAATAGATAGGTGTTAAATTTGGGGCATCAATTGACAATTGCCCATGTTGGATAACCGTGCTCTGGCTGGGCGGTATTTTCTAGTTTGTTCTTTTTGATATTTGCTAAGCTTTATAAGTTGATTTTTGTAATAATAATATGGCAGCGCCAAAAAGCCCTAGCTCTGGAGCATTCAATAACACTTTTTCAAAAATAAGTGAATGCTACATTTGTAATAAAAATATTGTTCCTAAAGAGATATATAATGAGCATATTATATTAAATTCATTAGGTGGAAGGTTAAAGTCTAAATCTTTAATATGCAGACAATGTGCCAGTAAGTTAGATAAGATTGACGCAGCATTATCACGGTCACTAAACTCGTTTGGTCTTTTATTGAATATTCCGCGAGATAGAGGCACTAACCCTCCCATTCCAGCGACTAGAACTGACACCGGTGAACGTATTTCTCTTGATTCAGGTGGGAAGCCAGTTGTTATTAAACCGATTATTACAGATAAGTTAGCTGATAAGGAGCAACCTTCTCTTTACATTTCTGCTAAAGACAAACCGCAGATGAGAGAAATCCTAACAGGATTGAAGCGCAAATATCCTTTATTAAATGTTGAAGAATTAGTAAACAGTGCAGTTGCTCGACAGGAGGATATTCCTCCTGTAATTATTAATCTATCATTTGGTGAGGAAGAATTCCGCTCTGTTTGTAAAATGGCAATTAATTTTTATATGTATCATGACGGAGAGCGCGATCTAATTTCTCATTTAATTCCCTACATCAAAGATGGATGTGAGAATCAGTATGTTGGCTATTATTATCCTGATGAGTTGATAGCAGCATCTAACTCAAGTGAATCATTTATTCATACTTTATATATCGAAGGAAATCCACAGGAAAAAATTTTATATGGATACATAGAACTTTATAGCGCATTCAGACTAATAATTTTACTTTCTGATTCGTATGAGGGAGATTTTTTTCAACAAGTTTATAGCTTTAATGTCCTTAGTAGAGAAGAAATGGAAAAAGAAATAAATATCAATGTTTCTAGAAAATAAATATTGAATTTAGTAAATAATCCTGAACCACCACTTAAAAAAATTGAGAGTGCTATCAAGATTTTGGTGGATGCTATCAAATTAAACCAGATAAATAAAGCGATAAATAAAGACATAGAAGATTTTTCTCAAAATATTCCAGAGGGGACAATTGTTGATGGAAAAATGTTGCAGGAATTATTTGCAAAGTTGAAGTTGAGTAAGACAATTTTCCCCGCCTAAGCCCTGTAACCCTTGCAACCACATCAAGATAACGGTTTTTTTACCTGTATAAATAAATTTTGAAATTAGAGGTATTTACCATTAATTAATAATATCCTCAATGAAGTTTTGGAGAAGTTGAGAAATTTGTTCTTTCGTCATAGTATCTTCCAAAGAGTGATTTGCAATAGATCTTAAAATGCTGGCTGTTAAATTAAACTCAGGGTCTAGCTCCTCTCGGTTAAGACAGTTCAAACACCAATAGAAACTTATTTCATCTGTAAATTTATTTCTTATCCGTGTTTCTTTATGACAGATTGAACAAATTCTATCGTATGGATCATCGCGCCACAAAAAAGATACCTCTCCTGACTCTTCAAGACTTCTTATATTTTTAAGATAATCATTTTTTCTATGCCGATCGCCCCGTGTCGATCGGACAGCCGCCAATTTTGGAGTCTTATTGGTGGAAAACCTACTAAATTCGGCAGACATCAAAGCCTGTCTTGCTTTTGCCGCAGACCATGAGAAAACTGATCCGCCTTGGCTATTTCCAACGTCAGGGTTCTTTTTTTCTCACTACTTGCTCAAACCTGAAATCCTGACCTAAACAAACCAGGATTATTTGCAGTTATAATTACGCTTATTAGTACAAAATACTGCTTTATGGACTACCACGACATCATCACAATTGAACCGGGAAAACGCAGTGGTAAACCATGTATTCGGGGAATGCGAATCACCGTCTACGACATCTTAGAATATCTCGCCGGTGGCATGACGGAAGCAGAAATTCTGGAAGATTTTTCAGAATTAACTTCGGCAGACCTCAAAGCCTGCCTTGCTTTTGCCGCAGATCGTGAAAAAAAGTTATTTGTGGCATCCCTGTGAAACTACTGTTGGACGAAAACCTCTCAGACCAATTCCTCAGATAATTATCGGTTTCTATCCCGATTCTGTTCATGTCAAAACCCTATGACTGACAAATACTGATGATGCAGAAATTTGGGAATATGCAAAGGCAAATGATTTTGTGATTGTTTCCAAAGATTCTGACTTTCATCAACGGAGTTTACTTTACGGTCATCCTCCCAAATTTATTTATCTCCGTGTTGGCAATTGCTCAACATCTAAAATTGTTCAAATTATGCGAGATGAAATCGACATCATTAGTCATTTTGGAGATAGAGAAGCAGAGAGTATACTGGTCTTGTCGTAGCATGAAACAAAAAAAGCAAAGACTGAGGAGATATCAACTTAAGGAGTTTACAGGAGTGAAGAAAGTATCCAGTAAGTTAAGCTAATATAAAGTTGTTGATCTCTGCCCAATAATCCACTGAAAATGATGAAAGAAGACACCATTAACATCGTTGGTTTTCATGGACATATTTACTTCGACGCTGATAATCGCGATGCCGCAGCGCGTGTACGAGAAGGATTGACTCAATTTGAGGTGCAGCTTGGGCGTTGGCATGACAAACCCATTGGCCCCCACCCCCAAGCAATGTATCAAGTTGCATTTTTACCAGACCAGTTTGGCAAAGTGGTTCCCTGGTTAATGCTGAATCGTGAGGAGCTCAATATTCTCATTCACCCTGAAACAGGCGACGATGTGGCCGACCATACGAAACATTCTTTGTGGCTAGGAGAGAAACTAGAGTTGAATGTCGAATTCCTGCGACCCAGGACAGCCAACGCCAGCTTACGATCGATCCGCGCGCAAGGCGAGGGCGTTACTTCAGACTGACTTATCGCTGATAATAGATAATTAGCCGCCGATTTGAGACATGGTGCGGCTGTAATTTCCTTGAGTAGTTCCCGAATCTCGCTGCTTGAAATTAATTTCCGGTTTAATCTCTAATATTTGCTGCACTCGATCGCATTTAATATAATTATTTGTAAATTGCGTTGAGCTAAAGTGATAGCCTTTCCCTAATTTATCGCACATTTAAGAATTTGACCGACAACTCCATACCTGTCGCCTGTCAGTCCATCTAATTCGTGTTCAACATCTTCCAACCATCCAAGTTTACTTGTCCACTTACCATTAGGTAACTGTCTGGCTGCATGAGTTGGGATACCGCTAGAGTCAACATATAGTGCTATTTTCTGATATCCAGCTTCTAATATATCACCATTACAAAATTCATATCCCAGTGTTTGATAAGCCTGAATATATGCGTCTAAAGTCTCCTCTTGCGGCACGCCTTCTGGCCAATAGAATTGCTCTCCAGGTATCGGTTGCCACCAGCGATCGTCTTCACCAGCAGCCCATGCAAAGCAGTTATATTCCTGTGACTTTTGGCTGGTAACTCGATAATCAGTCCGAGACAAATTAGGCCATTTAATTTCAAGTTCCGGTCTTCTATACATTCTATTCAATCGCGTAGCCTCGATCTTTACCCCACTCTATCCAAGCTGAGGCCATCTGTTTTACCCTTCCCCTTTGTTCCGGTTTAATGGGATTTTCACCCGTAATTGCATTCAATGCAGCTAACCAGTAAAGGGGATTTTTTTTCAGTTCCGATAGCAACAGCGGTACGACTTGAGAACCCATATTAATAATTTCCTGATATGCAGGATGCTGAGACATTTGAGCTGTCGAAGACATTCCCGCAACTTCACTTTGCCATTCCGTAGCAAGAGTATAAAATTTGTCAATTACCTCGCTAGAAATTTCAGCATTTTTATTGAAGATATCTCGATCGGTATTTGCTGCGGGATTTTCTCGTTGCGCGATCGAGCTTTCAATGTTCATCAAGACTAATTCTTCGATGGATACATTCATCTGGGCAGCAACTTTTTGTAGCTTCAGCATCAGCCGGTCTGAAATGGCGATCGAGATGGTGTTCATCTGACTTACAAAATTGGATGATGTCTTAAGTGTACCAAATAAATTATATATTTCGGGCAGTTCACCCGCCGATTTGAGACATTGTGCGGCTGTAATTTCCTTGAGTAGTTCCCGAATCTCGCTGCTTGAAATTAATCTCCGGTTTAATCTCTAATATGTGCCGCACTCGATCGCGCAATTCGCCTGTAGACACCCCATTCCGTAAAGCAGTTTTTAAGTCAATTTGACCCGTTTCGTTCAGCAGACAAGGCCGCAGCCACCCGTCAGCAGACAAACGCATCCGGTTGCAGCGATCGCAAAAACACTCGGACATTTGGCTGATAAATCCTAAAGTACCTTTCGCCCCCGGAATTTGAAACACATCCGCCGGCCCATTTCCGCGCACTCCCGAGTCGGCTAACCCGTATTTGTCGCTAATTTGTTGCCGCAATTCGGCTGATGCTACCCAACCTTTATCGCCAAATAAATCCCCATTCCCGATCGGCATAAACTCAATAAATCGAACGTGCCAATTCCGGTTAATAGTTAACGCCGCTAAATCCAATATTTCGCTGTCATTCACACCGGGAATTACCACAACATTCAGTTTCAGCGGGTCGAATCCAGCTTGATAAGCCGCTTGAATTCCCTCCCAAACCTGCATCCATCGCGATCGTCCCCGACTACCAATTATTTTATCAAAAGTCTCCGGTTCCAAGGAATCCAAACTAATATTAATTCGACGCAAACCCGCCTTGTAGAGATTTTCTGCCATTCCGGCGAGCAAAAAGCCATTAGTTGTCATTGACAAATCTCGCGTTTCCGGCATTGAGGCGATCGACCTTACCAATTCCACCACGCCAGGCCGCAGCAGCGGTTCCCCACCCGTCAAGCGAAACTTGGTAAATCCGACGGGTATAAAAACTTCCCGCAGCAGAGTTAGCAATTCCGAGTGAGTTAATAACTGCTGCTGCAATACATAGTCCAACTCGCTACCTTCCGGCATACAGTAGAGACAGCGGAAGTTGCAGCGGTCTATCAAGCTAATCCGAAGGTAGTCTACGGTATCCATGTCAATAGTTTGTAATATTATTTAATTATAAATGCTGACTCGATTTTCTGCAATTATTGATAGAGAGCAATAAACCTGCATCAATTTCTTTTCACCTTCCCTCTCCTCTCTTACTCTGCGCCCTCTGCGCCCTCTGCGGTTAATAAAAAAAATCTCATTCACAACTCAAATAAACTTGCTAAATATATGTTCTTTGAATTTGAAGCTGATTTTGTGGAAGCTTTGCGCTGTATCCCCATGCAGGTACGTCTCAAGTTAGATACTTGCGGCATTAAATTAAAGTTGCAGGATTGGAATCATTTTAACCAAGCAGAACGTCAAATGCTTGTAGAGAAACCTTGCTTGACACCAGCAGAAATTATCGATTACCGAGAACAGCTAAACCAAGTATTAATTCAACAGACAGGGAAACCGGGAACTGATTTGGCCGTTGATGAAAATCCCCCCTGGATGGATGCTGCAACTGTACCGGAGTCGGTTTCTGCAAAAGCGCAAGAGCTCGGCGTGACAATTTCTTTGGCACAGTGGGCGAGTTTGCAGCCGCTACAGCGATTTGCTTTGATTAAGCTTAGTCGATCGAGCCACGAGAATAAAAACTTTCTCCCGGCGCTTCAAGAGTTTAAAGTTATTCAATGAGATCGAGTTTTAATTGACTTTTCTAGGGCGCAGAGGGCGCAGAGTCCGAGAAGGGAGATTCTGATCGTCTATTTGCCCGATCGTCCTCTGTCAATCCTCACTAAGTGAGGTTTACTTAGTGAGAACAAAGAGAACAATGTGTAACCAAGCGCAGTGTGGCGGTGGGAGAAGTAGAGTGAGGTCGATCGGACATTTAATGGCTTGAGGTTTCCGAAGCGCCAGACACCAAATTCCGAAAATATGATTAATTTTATTTTAAGTATTGTTACCGCAGCGTGGTATTATTTTTCTGAGTTTGCAAAGCACTCGCCTGCTACCTGCATTAGTTTCTGAGCTTCGTGAACACGCAAAACACACCCACCGAACCCACACCAGCAACCGAGGATATTCCTCAAGCTGGCACAGTCTCAACAGTCTCGACAGTCTCGTCCGAGACAACAAATCCCATGCAAGACTTTTATCGCCTCCAACAAGAGTTGTTGGCGTACACCCTTGCTTTTACGGCGATTATTTTTATCTCCGTTTGGATTTTTTACTCCCTCAACATTGCCCTGAATTATTTGCTTGGGGCGGTCACAGGTGTGGTTTACTTAAAGATGTTGGCTAGAGACGTTGAACGAATCGGCAGCCAAAATCAACGCATCAGCAAGACAAGGCTCGGTTTGTTTTTCGCGGTGATGATAGTAGGAACACAGTGGAATCAGCTACAGATTTTACCGATATTTTTGGGATTTCTGACTTACAAAGCTGCGCTGATGGTTTACGTGATCCGAAGTGCATTAGCACTAGATTACAGGTAAGTCAGGTAAGAAGAGCAAAACTCAACTCATCGATTTGTATGGGGAAGCCCGTTGAATGGCAATGCTTGACGTTCTAAACACCTTTAATCGTTTCCCCCTCGCCAAATTGGAAGTTGGCCAGCAGTTGTACTGGCAACTCGGCAATCTGAAAGTTCATGGACAGGTTTTTCTAACCTCGTGGTTTGTAATTGCTGTTTTAGTCGTAGTTTCGATTTTAGGAACCAGCAAAATCCAGCGAATTCCCAGCGGAATGCAAAATTTTATGGAGTATGCGCTGGAATTTATTCGGGACTTGGCTAAAAACCAAATTGGGGAAAAAGAATATCGCCCTTGGGTACCGTTTATTGGTACATTATTTCTGTTCATCTTTGTGTCAAACTGGTCTGGCGCTCTAATTCCTTGGAAGCTGATTAAGCTGCCATCAGGTGAACTGGGAGCTCCTACCGCTGACATCAACACGACGGTAGCATTTGCACTGCTGACTTCTCTAGCATATTTTTATGCAGGTCTCAGCAAAAGCGGCTTGGGGTATTTCGCCCACTATGTTGAACCGGTGCCTTTCATGTTGCCGTTCAAAATCATAGAAGATTTCACTAAGCCTCTGTCCCTAAGTTTCCGTTTGTTTGGCAACATTCTTGCGGACGAATTGGTGGTCGGAGTGCTAGTGTTGCTAGTGCCTTTATTTGTTCCTCTGCCAGTGATGGTTCTGGGACTATTTACCAGTGCAATTCAAGCTTTGATTTTTGCAACCTTAGCCGCAGCCTACATAGGTGAAGCTCTAGAAGGCGGTCACGGCGAAGAACACCACTAACTAACGATAAACGGCGAAGAATGAAGGAGGAAAAAGAAAAATTCTGAACTCAAACTTTCTCCCGTTAAATCGGACAATTCTGTAGACTATCTGTTCTCAATTTTGTACTTTAGATAAGGAAAATCATCATGAACCCAACAGTTGCTGCCGCTTCCGTAATTGCCGCCGCTTTGGCAGTAGGTTTAGCTGCAATCGGCCCTGGCATCGGTCAAGGAAATGCAGCAGGTCAGGCTGTAGAAGGGATTGCCCGTCAGCCGGAAGCAGAAGGTAAAATTCGCGGCACCTTGCTGTTGAGTTTGGCGTTCATGGAAGCGCTCACAATTTACGGTTTGGTCGTAGCCCTAGTGCTGCTGTTTGCCAACCCCTTCGCATAATAATTGGAAATTTTAGATTTGAGGTTTTGGCGATTCTAATCCAAAATCTCAAATCTAAAATCGATTAAGCGAATTAGATGGAAGCCGTCAAAAAATCATGATGCACTGGACAGTATTACTAGCAGTTGAAGAAGCGGCTAAGGAAGGGGGACTGTTTGATATAGATGCTACGCTGCCTCTGATGGCGGTGCAGTTTTTAATTCTAGTCGCAGTCTTGAATGTAATTTTTTACAAGCCGCTCAGCAAGTCAATTGACGATCGCGCCGATTACATTCGCAACACTCAAGTCTCCGCGCAAGAACGCTTGGCAAAAGCTCAGCAACTAGCGCAGCAGTACGAGCAAAAACTGGGAGAAACTCGCAAACAGTCTCAATCAGTAATTGCTGCGGCTCAAGCTGATGCCCAAAAAATTGGGGCAGCAAAAGTAGCTGAGGCTCAACAAGAAGCTCAAGTCGCGCGAGAAAAGGCTGGGCAAGAAATAGAGCAGCAAAAGCAAGATGCAATGCGCTCACTAGAACAACAAGTAGACGCGCTCAGCGGCCAAATTCTCGAAAAGCTATTAGGGCAGTCGCTGGCCAAATAGCGAGACCGAAGAGTTTTAGATTTTTGAGGGAATCTCAAATCTAAAATCGCTTCACCCAATCTGCACGCGCAATTATGGAAGAGTATCATGGGGACTGTTTTATTGCTAGCCACAGAAGCTAGCGGCGAAGGTGGTTTCGGTTTAAATTTCGATATTTTAGAAACCAACCTGATTAACCTGGTCATTATTATTGCAGTGCTGTTTTATTTCGGGCGCGGATTTGTAGGTAAAATCCTGACAGAGAGGCGTTCGGCCATCCAAGAGGCGATTCAAGAAGCAGAAAAACGCCAAAAAGATGCAGCAGCAGCTTTAGCAGAGCAACAGCAAAAATTGACTCAAGCGCAAGCAGAAGCCGAACGAATTCGGGCCGCTGCTGAAGAAACTGCCAAGAAAGCAAAAGAAGCAATTCTAGCTCAGGCAGCGCAAGACGTTGAACGCATGAGAGCAACAGCAGGTCAAGAGTTGGAAGCGGAGCGGGAAAGAGCGATCGCCCAACTGCGATCGGCGGTTGTATCTCTGGCATTAGCAAAGGTGGAAAGCCAGCTAAAAACTAGCTTGGACGACGGCGCTCAACACCAATTAATCGATCGCAGCATTGCGTTACTGGGAGGCTAAAACGTGAGTACAGTCAGCACAGAAGTCTTACAGCCTTACGCATCTGCCTTGATGTCACTGGCTCAGTCCAACAATCTCTCAGAGAAGTTCGGCGAAGATATTCGTTCCTTGCTGAGCCTGCTAGAAGGTTCGGAAGACTTGCGTCAATTTTTAGCCAATCCGCTGGTAAAACCGGATGCTAAAAAAGCCGTGATTCAGCAAATAGCGGGTGAAGAAATGAGCCCCTTGATGCACAGCTTTCTGAAGCTATTAGTAGACAAAGGAAGAATTCTTTTTTTAGAAGGGATTGGCAAACAATACTTGGCAAGGCTCCGAGAACTAAACCAAACAGTATTGGCTGAAGTTACATCGGCAGTCCCGCTTTCAGACGCTCAACAGCAGACTGTTCGCGAGAAAGTGCAGGCGATGACCAGCGCTAGTCAAGTAGAAATTGAAACCAAAATAGACGCAGATTTAATCGGCGGTGTGGTAATCAAAGTAGGCTCTCAAGTAATTGATGCCAGCCTGCGGGGACAATTGCGCCGTCTAGGAATTCGATTGAATTCCTGATTTAAGGAAGCAGGAGGAAGGAAGAAGGAAGCAGGAAAAAAGAAGAAGGAAGAATCACACAGGAAGCAGAAATAAATTAATTTCTGTTTTTGAGCTGTTAGTCCCAAATTCTGACTACCAAATCCCTATTCTTTCTTGCCGAAAACATCGACAGACAACTAACAACTGACAACTGACAAATAATAACTAACATGGCAGCAATCAGACCTGACGAAATTAGCAGCATTATTCGCCAGCAAATTGAGCAGTACGACCAAGACGTAAAAGTCTCTAACGTCGGTACTGTTCTGCAAGTAGGCGACGGCATTGCTCGGATTTATGGCTTGGATAAAGCCATGTCTGGGGAATTGCTAGAATTTGCCGACGGCACTGTGGGCATTGCACTGAACCTCGAACAAGATAACGTGGGTGCAGTGTTGATGGGCCAAGGCCTCGGCATTCAAGAAGGTTCGGCAGTTACTGCTACTGGCAGAATTGCTGAAGTCCCCGTTGGTGAAGCAATGTTGGGACGAGTAGTTGATGCTTTGGCCCGTCCGATTGACGGCAAAGGAGAAATTAAAACTACTGAATCTCGCTTGATTGAATCTCCGGCACCGGGGATTGTTTCTCGCCGTTCTGTTTACGAACCCATGCAAACAGGAATTACCGCTATTGATGCGATGATTCCGGTGGGAAGAGGACAGCGGGAACTGATTATCGGTGACAGACAAACCGGTAAAACTGCGATCGCGATCGACACAATCATCAACCAAAAATCGGAAAACGTAATCTGCGTTTACGTGGCGATCGGTCAAAAAGCTTCTACAGTGGCTAACATCGTCAACGTCCTGCAAGAAAAGGGCGCGATGGACTACACGATCGTAGTAGCAGCCAACGCTAGCGACCCCGCAACCCTGCAATACTTGGCTCCCTACACAGGTGCTAGCTTAGCCGAGTATTTCATGTACAAAGGCAAGCACACTTTGGTCATTTACGATGACCTTTCCAAACAAGCACAAGCTTACCGCCAAATGTCTCTGTTGCTCCGCCGTCCTCCCGGTCGCGAAGCTTATCCCGGAGACGTGTTTTACCTGCACTCTCGCTTGCTAGAACGCGCTGCTAAATTGAGCGACGAGTTGGGCGAAGGCAGCATGACTGCTTTGCCAATTATCGAAACCCAAGCTGGTGACGTTTCTGCTTACATTCCGACGAACGTAATTTCGATTACCGACGGTCAAATCTTCCTTTCTTCTGACTTGTTTAACGCTGGTTTGCGTCCCGCAGTAAACCCCGGTATTTCGGTATCGCGGGTAGGTTCGGCGGCTCAAACTAAGGCTATGAAAAAAGTAGCCGGTAAGGTGAAATTGGAATTGGCGCAGTTTGAAGAACTGGCAGCATTTTCTCAGTTTGCTTCTGACTTGGATAAAGCTACTCAGAATCAATTGTCGCGCGGTCAGCGCTTGCGGGAACTGTTGAAACAGCCCCAAAGTTCGCCTCTGCCAATGAACGAACAAGTGGCTGTAATCTATGCCGGTATTAACGGCTATATGGATGACATCCCAGTGGAAAAAGTCAGCAAGTTTACTGTTGGTTTGCGCGACTATTTGCGGACTAGCAAGCCGAAGTACGGCGAAATAGTTCAAGGCGGAAAAGCTTTGACTGATGAGGCTGAGAAGCTGCTGAAAGAAGGCATCACAGAATACAAGCAAACTTTCTTGGTTTCTGCGTAAATCGAGTTGGAATTTTGAACCGCAGATGAACGCGGATAAACGCAGATTATCGGAAGTTCATCTGCGTTTATCTGCGTTTATTCGCGGTTTTAATTAAAAAGATGCGGGCAAGGGACTAAGGAGAAAATTATGGCAAATCTGAAAACTATTCGCGATCGCATTAAGTCGGTCAAGAACACTAAAAAGATTACAGAAGCAATGCGCTTGGTGGCCGCTGCAAAGGTGCGCCGCGCTCAAGAACAGGTGACTGCTACTCGGCCTTTTGCCGATCGACTGGCAGAGGTATTGTACGGTTTGGCGGAACGCTTGCAGTTTGAAAATTTGGATTTGCCGCTGCTGAAAAAACGCGAAGTGCGGACTGTGGGGCTTTTGGTCGTTTCCGGCGATCGGGGTTTGTGCGGCGGCTACAACAGCAACATCATCAGATACGCCGAAAATCGCGCTAAGGAAATCAAAGCTGAAGGCTTAGACTACAAATACGTGTTGGTAGGACGCAAAGCTACTCAGTATTTCCAGCGCCGCGAACAGCCGATTGATGCTACTTACGCTAACTTGGAACAAATTCCCACAGCACCGGAAGCAGCCATGATTGCGGACGAATTGTTGTCGCTATTCCTGTCAGGAACTGTGGACAGAGTTGAGTTAATTTACACCAAGTTTGTGTCGCTAATTAGTTCGCGTCCGGTAATTCAAACCTTGTTACCCCTCGACCCCCAAGGTTTGGAAACTCCCGATGATGAAATCTTCCGCTTGACATCGCAAGGCGGACAGTTTCAAGTATCGCGCGAGAAGGTTGCTTCACCTACAAAGAGTTTGCCCAGAGACATGATTTTCGAGCAAGATCCGGCGCAAATTCTGGAGGCTCTTTTGCCCTTGTATTTGAACAACCAATTGCTGCGGGCTTTGCAAGAGTCTGCTGCTAGCGAGTTGGCTGCGCGGATGACGGCGATGAATAATGCTAGTGAGAATGCTAGCGATTTGATTGGTAGTTTGACGCTGACTTATAACAAGGCGCGGCAAGCAGCAATTACTCAGGAAATCCTGGAAGTTTGCGGCGGTGCTGAGGCTTTGAACGGTTAGGTTAGACTTGACAATTTGTTGATTTTATGGTATGCGTCTGGGGGAACTCAGGCGCTTTTTTTATTTATAAAGTTGTTACAATTGACCACAATGTACTAACAAAGCCAAATTCAAGATTTTTGCAGAAACCGGGTTTATGAGCGTAAATCATACCTAAAGGAATTAAATTAACGCTCTGTAGCGTTTTTCGCGGAAAACGGCATTTATTGCACTTTGGCATTAGTATGCACTAAAGCATATAGTTAACATAATGCACCTGTATGCAAAAAGCTGGTTTTTAGGCAAACTACATAAAAATGTCAAAATGTATATGTTGTAAAGCCTTGAGCCTGTATGGATGAAAACAAGACTGTGGCTATTAGAGTAGAAATGCCGCCGGATCTGCGGAACCGATTTAAGTCGGCTGTTGCTAGGGACGGTAAAAATATGAGGGATGTTTTGCTGGAATTTATGGAGCAATATGTCATGAAGGCTGAGCAACCAAAAATAGAAGCAAGTCAAAACCAAAACAACACATAGCTGCTGTGTGCAGTGGTGGAGCGATCGCATACAGGGCAAGACATTTAGTTTTTAAACTAGACCTCTTGCGAAAGTCTCAGGCGATCTCTAATTTAGTCTTTAAAGAAAGTTCATAATTATAAATGCCAGCGA
>NZ_JAUBPS010000046.1:0-52754 GCF_036700865.1 Microcoleus sp. S13C4 | reverse complement strand
AGCATCTATAACTGGATGGGATTACATTTTGTCAGCCCTAGCTACTGTTGCATGATTTTTGAAAATTGGTATTAGTTCCCCTCTGCGACGAGAGGCAACTGTAGTAGCGGTTGAAACCGCCGACTATCAGTGAAATTTTACCCGCCGAATTTGTATGATTTCTTAGCGCCAGAAGACCGACTCGTTTGTGTAGGATAGGTTTCAACCGCCGACTATTATAAATTAGGTTGATAACCCCCATTTGTATTATTCATAAAAAAACCCGGTTTCTCCAATAAACCGGGTTTTTTACACTCAAACTGCGTGTTTTCGATACCAATCAATCGTATTTTTCAACCCTTCCTTAAACTTCACCTCCGCAACAAAACCAAACTTTTCCTTAGCCCTTTGGGTATCCAAACAGCGGCGCGGCTGACCGTTCGGTTTGTCGGTTTCCCAAACAATTTCTCCCTCAAATCCCATCAATTCGCAAATCGTTTCCACTAAATCCCGAATTTTAACTTCGCTATTTGTTCCCAAATTAACCGGGTCAGATTCACTGTAAGATTGAGCCGCCATCACAATTCCCCGCGCGGCATCTGTGGAATACAAAAACTCGCGGCTGGGGCTGCCGTCGCCCCAAACTGGCAGTGTTTTGTCTCCCCTTTCTTGCGCTTCGTGGACTTTGCGAATTAATGCGGGGATGACGTGGGAACTTTTCGGGTCAAAGTTATCTTCCGGGCCGTACAGATTTACTGGTAGCAAGTAGATACCGTTGAATCCGTACTGCTGGCGGTAGGATTGCAGTTGCACTAATAAGGCTTTTTTCGCTACTCCGTAAGGTGCGTTAGTTACCTCTGGATAGCCGTTCCACAGGTCATCTTCTTTGAAAGGAACTGGGGTGAAGTTGGGATAAGCGCAAATCGTGCCGACGCAGACAAATTTTTCGACTCCTGCTTCGTAGGCAGCGTGGATTAGTTGCACGCCCATCATCAAATTATCGTAAAATAATTCAGCCGGTTTGAGTTGGTTTAAGCCGATGCCGCCGACGTGGGCGGCGAGGTGAACGATCATATCTTGTTGGTCGGCGGCGCGCTTGCAGTTTTCCATGACGCGGAGGTCGCAGTCGCGCGATCGAGTCACGGAAATTTTATCAGCATCGGCCCCTGCTTTCACTAGCTGGTCGATTACCTGACGGCCCAAGAAACCGGCGCCGCCCGTGACGAGAATGCGTTTGCTGCTTAAATCCAAGCTTGTCATAATTTTAGCCTCGGGATTTTGAATAAAGGTCGATCGACAATTTCCATTCTAAAATTGTTGCTTTAGCAAAAAAAAGGTTTTAGCTACAGGATGAGGTTGCCCACATATCTGTTTTAGCTGCCGCAGATAGGGACAATTTGCGCCGTGCACACCCGAAAGTTAGATATAGGGACCGCGACTTCTCAAGTATCATTTTAATGTTTTTTTTAGCCCGCACAGCAAAAAAATTTGCGAGTAATTAAGCTGCTTCTTGGAATGCCGATCACGCTAATAGCTGTAACAATCCTCTCATCCGTTGTAAACTGTGTGTAGGGGCTATTCCCCGGTGCGCGCCTTTCGCCAAAGGGGTAGACACGGGGCCCTACCCCTACAAATTGTTCGCGCTGACGGCTTGGTTTAGCGACTTAATCAAATCCGTTGCCGGAACCTCGACCTTGCTGCTCTAAAGCTTTCATGTCAGCATCTACCATGAGATGTACTAACTGCTCAAAAGTTACAGAAGGTTCCCAATTTAATTGCTGGCGCGCCTTAGTCGAATCGCCTATCAACAGTTCGACTTCTGCCGGCCGCAAGTAGCGTTCGTCAAACTCCACATATTTTTGCCAATCTAAATTGACGTAAGTAAAAGCCAAATCAAGAAATTCCTTAATGGAATGCGTCTCGTTGGTAGCAATGACATAATCGTCAGGCTTGTCTTGTTGCAGCATCAGCCACATCGCCCGCACGTAGTCTTTAGCATAACCCCAGTCCCGCTTAGAATCGAGATTGCCCAAGTAAATCTTTTTCTGCTTGCCCGCTACAATTCTGGCAACAGCGCGAGTAATTTTGCGGGTGACAAAAGTTTCGCCCCGGCGGGGAGATTCGTGATTGAACAAGATGCCGTTGCACGCAAAAAGTCCGTAAGATTCCCGATAATTTACAGTTTGCCAATGACCGTAAACTTTGGCGCAGGCGTAAGGACTTCTGGGATAAAAAGGAGTTGTTTCCTTCTGTGGAACTTCCTGCACCAAACCGAACATTTCCGAAGAACCTGCTTGATAGAACCGCACTTCTATGCCAGTACGGCGCTGATAGTCCCGAACGGCTTCTAGTAGCCGCAATACTCCCATGCCTACGGCGTCAACCGTATATTCTGGCGAGTCAAAGCTAACTCGAACGTGAGATTGAGCGCCTAAGTTATAAACTTCTACTGGCTGGACTTCTTCCAATATGCGGCGGAGAGTGGTGCCGTCCGTCAAGTCGCCGTAGTGTAGAAACAGGCGCGCACCCTCGCTGTGAGGATCTACATAGATGTGGTCAATTCGATCGGTATTGAAACTAGAACTCCGCCGGATAATGCCGTGAACTTCATATCCTTTCTCTAACAGTAATTCGCTCAAATAAGAGCCGTCTTGACCTGTAATACCTGTTATTAGCGCTCGCTTGCATTGCGTCATCTGATTTTCCTGTGACAGGATGTGTTAATTCACAATAAATTTTTTGGCAGAGGCTGTTGCTCCCTGCCGATCGTATTCCCAAACTCTAAGTTAACTCACAATTCTTCGATCGGCATCCAGGAACTGTTTAGTTTTGACAAAGAGTTTGTCGCGGATTGTCAGTAGTCAGCATCAGTGGTCAGTAACAAATAAAACTAACTACCGATTGCTGACTGCGGACAAAAATTAATATGCGCCGTTATTTTTGGGAAAAATCACAACTCCAATTGTTTTGAAAACAATCCACATATCCATCCAAAGGTTTTTGTCATTTGCGTAATAGAGGTCGATTTGGACTCGGCGGGGATAGGGAATGTCGTTGCGACCAGAAACTTGCCACAAGCCCGTAATTCCAGGTCTTATGGTGAGAATTTTGTTGATGTGACGGCCATATCTCGGCAGTTCTTCTTCAACTAAAGGTCTCGGTCCGACGACACTCATATCTCCTTTTAAAACATTCCAAAACTGGGGAAACTCGTCTAAACTGGTCATTCGTAAAAATCTTCCAATCCAGGTAATTCGAGGGTCTTGTTTCAGCTTGAAATTGTCCTCAAACTCTTGACGCAAATGCGGAGAATTTTCCATGATTTCCAGCAAGATATCGTCCGCATTTTCCACCATGGTTCTGAATTTAAGGCAATAAAACCTTTTACGGTTTTTGCCTACTCGTTCCTGTACGTAAAAAATAGGACCGGGCGAGCTTAAGGCGATTAAGAAAGCCAAAAGCAGGTAAACCGGAGCAAACAGGATCAGAACCGATAAGGAAAACAGGATGTCAAATAACCGCTTGAAAAGTTCTCCGTCGAGGCTCTGTAGAGAACGACTTATGCGTCTATCTCCTTGCAGGACAGACCCAAAACCGCGTCTTGCGATCGCTCGAATTACCTTGCCGGAGATTAGTTGGCTGTCGGCAGTCATCTTACTCCTTCACTTCACACCACACACAGTCCTGATCATAAAGCCTCAAGACGCTTTGTTCGCTGAATTATGTTTCCAATACTCAATTTTCTGCCTTCAGAAGGCTTCAAAAGGCAGAAGGCAGAAGGAAGAGGGCTTCTCAAGGCAGAAGCAAGAAGGCACAAGGCACTTATGCAGAGGTCTTCTGAAGGCACTTATACAAAGGCAGAAGGAAGATTGTCCCCCTATGGGGCTCTGGGACTATCAACCCCCAGACTGGGTAAAATCACGGGAGTGAAATTCCTGATAGCAGTGTTCAACAAAAGCTAGATAGCGCTGCCCAAAGACTTCGGGGGCAAACTGTTCAGCCCGCAACCTGCTGATTTCTGGCTCAAATTTGCCTTGCAACTGCTCAAATTCCTTGACAGCTTCGACTAATGCTGCTGCGGTTTGGGAGGAAAAAAATAAACCAGTCCCTGTCTCTGGGTGTTGGCGAATGTCGAGCACTGTTTCCAAAGCGCCCCCTGCTGCATAGGAAATTACTGGTGTCCCGCAAGCTTGAGCCTCTACCAAAGCTATGCCAAAATCTTCGCAAGCTGCATATACAAAGGCTTTCGCCTCTGCCATGTACTTTTCAACTACTTCGGCGGGCTGCCAGCCGAGCACTTGCACGTTGGGTTTGGCGATTTGCCGAATCATTTCTAATTCTGGCCCGGTGCCGATGACAATTAGAGTATGCCCGAGTTGATTGAATGCTTGGACGATCGCACTTACGTTTTTGTAACTTACTAACCGACAAACTGTGACGTAAAAGTCTTGTTTTTGCCGCATCAAGGAAAATCGCTCGATATTTACCGGCGGATAAATCACCTGGGCCCGCCGCCGGTAGCACCGCCAAATTCGGCGCGCCGTGTGTTGAGAGTTAGCGATGAAATAATCAACACGATTGGCGGAAATTACGTCCCACTGCCGCAGTCGATGCAACAAATATCGCGTCAGCAGGCCCGGGATGCCCCGTCCGGCTTTGCTGCTACGCAAATAGTCAAAAGTTAAGTCCCAAGCGTAGCGCATAGGTGTGTGGCAGTAGCAAACGTGCAGTTGCTGGGGACTGCTGAGGATGCCTTTGGCGACGGCATGGGATGAGGAGAGGATGATGTCGTATTCTCGCAGATCTAGTTGTTCGATCGCGATCGGCAGAAATGGCAAATATTTTTGCACGCCGCTGCGGGCCTTGGGAAAGTGCTGCAAAAATGTTGTGCCAATCTGTCGCCCGAAAAGATAGCTTTCGGGATTGGCTGATTCAAAGTCGATGAGGGCATAGACATCTGCCTCGTCTACGTGTTTGAGAATTTCCTGCACTACGAGTTCTGAACCGCCAGTAGCTAAGGGCGTCAACCATTCGTGAACTAGGGCATATTTTAGTTTTTTCACTTGTATGTAGCCGATCGAACGATTTGTTAGCGCTAGTTCTGTCAATATTAATCTTACTGAGGGAGCACTTACGCACCCGATCGCCATCAACCGGGTTTCTACCTACACATTTAGTCCTCAAACCCAGGATTTTCGGAATAAAGCGGGTTCTTGTGAAATCAGCGACAGCAAAACAGCACTCTCCGGCAGTGATTTCCCAGATTGTTGACAATAAATACTATTAGGCTCAATACTGAAGGTGATTTGCGATCGCCTAAATCTTCGGAACGGGCGATCGACGGTAATGTGGTGTGAGGAAAAAATGTCCAAAATTTTGTGGAAGGGACTTTTAGTTAGTCCGGGTGTATTAGCAGCAAGTTTAGTCGTATCTTCGACAGCGCTAGCAGCAGAGCACCCTGTAGAAATTGCCGCGACCGCTCAAGCTCATCAATTGCAATTAGCAGATGCTGCAACCGAGTTGGAAAAGTCTGAGACGGCAGCGGTTACGGCCGAACCTGTGTCAGTAGCTAGCAACTTGACTGTTGAAACTATTGACAAAGAAAGTGCGAACCTCTACGAGGGCTTTCCTTCGGATCGCTTCGCTAACGCTAACGAGCCGATTGCCCCAGTTGCCGAACAGGCAAAAGCACCGTCCAACGCAGTTGCAGCAGATTTAAGCGAAACCCAACCCGCAGTCGCGCCCGCAAATTTAAGTACCGAACAACCTGTCGCGGAGCAAATCCCCGCAGTCGCGCCGGCAAACTTAAGCGAAACGCAACCCGCCGTTGCACCGGCTAATTTAAACGCAGAAAAACCGGCCGCACAACCCGATCAGATTTCCCAATCCACTACTCGAGCTACCCAACCTCAAGCACAGTCAAATGTTTTAGAACAAATCAACCAATACAGCACAGAAGGTAGCGGCAGCGAAGATGCGGTTGGCCAAGTAACCTCAGTTTCGCAACTTTCCGACGTTCGGCCCACGGATTGGGCTTTCCAAGCTTTGCAATCCCTAGTAGAGCGCTACGGGTGCATAGCAGGCTATCCTGACGGCACTTTTCGCGGCAACCGCGCCATGACTCGCTACGAGTTTGCAGCAGGTTTAAATGCGTGTTTGGATAAAGTTAGCGAGCTGATTCAAGGCGGTTCGAGAAATCTGGTGACGCGAGAAGATTTGGCTTCTGTGCAAAGGTTGCAAGAAGAATTTGCGGCGGAATTGGCAACTTTACGCGGCCGCGTCGATGCTTTGGAAGCGCGCGCCTCTGAATTAGAAGCAAATCAATTTTCGACTACGACTAAACTCAACGGCGAAGTGATATTTGGTTTGGCGGGTATCGCCAGGGGAGATGATGCCGAGGGCCGCGAAGCTGATAAAACGACGGCTTTTGGCAGCAGGGTTCGTATCAATTTCGACACGACTTTTTCTGGAGAAGATTTGCTCAGAACTCGACTGCAAGTTTTAAATCTGGGTGCGTTTTCTACTAATAATACGAAAACTGCTGAAGGGGAATTGCGGTTTAATGTCGGGCCTTTTGGCGAGGCTAACAATATAGTAGCTTTAGATGCGCTGCTTTACCAATTCCCTATCGGCAAAAGCACTACTGTAATTCTAGAAGCCAACGCCGGCGCTGCTGACGATTTTACCAACACTGTCAACCCTTACTTTGACGGAGACGGCAGCTACGGCGCTCTTTCTAACTTCGGTACTCGCAACCCAATTTACTATTTGCTTGGTGGTTCTGGCATCGCTCTGCGGCATCAGTTTGGGGAAAAACTGGAGCTGAGTTTGGGATATTTGGCCGGCAACGCTGCGAACCCGACGCGGGGTAACGGTTTGTTCAACGGTTCTTACGGCGGTTTGGCTCAGTTGACTTTCAAACCGAGCGACACAATGGCTTTAGGTTTAACTTACGTTAATTCCTACAACTTAATTACCAATACCGGCAGCAATGCTTCTAATTTCCCGGCGCGTCTCGGTTCATTCGGGCTCGACAGCGATAGCAATCTGCCAGTTTCTAGCAATTCCTACGGCGCGCAAGCTTCGTGGAGAGTGCGACCAGGATTTGCAATTGGCGGTTGGGCGGGTTACACCAACCAGCGTATTTTATCCAACTTGGCTACTCCTACGGGTTCTGTGCAGCGAGGGGATCAAAAAATCTGGAACTGGGCAGTTACTTTGGCTTTTCCGGATTTGTTGAAAGAAGGAAATGTGGCGGGGATTGTGGTAGGTATGGAGCCGCGGGTGACGAGTTCTACTAATCGGACTTTGCCGGAAGATAAGGATACTTCGCTGCACGTTGAAGGTTTCTATCAGTTTAAGTTGAGCGACAATATTTCTATCACCCCTGGTTTGATTTGGCTGACTGCTCCTGACCACAATAAGAGTAATTCTGATTTGGTGATTGGGGTGGTCAGAACAACGTTTACTTTCTAGGAGTAGGCCACACCGATTTTAGATTTTAGATTTTAGATTAGCGGTTTTAATCTAAAATCTAAAATCGCCAATTTAAAATTGTCCGAGCTTGGGTTTAATGTTTCAACAGAAACGACCAGCTTTAGCAAAAGCTGGTCTGCAAAAATTGTTAAATCCGTTGTGTTCTCACAGTGTTTTTCTCACAGTGAGGAAACCCAAGTTGCACGTTTCTTTGCAAAGGGTTCTAAAAGAAATATCATCTCTCTTAAGCGGTATTATAACAACAAAATTTAATTTTTTGTAATAATACTTTACATTCCGGGCGGATATTAATTTTGAGGGGGCGATCGCACTCCCCGTCACTTTGTATAATCACAGTCGGCTTCCAAAACCCGGTTTCTGCCTAGGTTTATGGGTTTTAAACAGGTTATTTTGCGTAAAAACCAGGTTTCGATTACCGATCGACCTTTTTGCTCACTTTATATAAATCAAGCCGGAGCTTGCTGCGGTCTACCCCAGACAATCCGCTCCTGCTTGTATACAACCATACCCGGTTTCGCACCTTTCGGTTTGTATACATATTTCGGTTCTGTATAAACCACCGGGACTTGTTCGCTGTGGCGGGCGCGACTGTAATAAGCAGTCATGTCGGCGGCAAATTGCAAATCAGTTTCTTCAGCCACAGTACCGGGTTTGAGACGCAGCAAAGCGTGGCTTCCGGGAATCTCTAGGGTGTGGAACCACAAGTCGTAGTCGTTGGCGGTGCGAAAAGTGAGTTGGTCGTTTTGGCGGTTGTTGCGCCCGATTAATAATTCAAAGCCGCTGGGGGTTTGGTAGCGGTGAAATTCGATCGCAGCATTTTTGTCGGTACTGCGGTAATCTGGTACGTCTAGATATTTTTGCTGGATCAGTTCTTCGCGGATTTCGGCGAGGGTTTGCAAATCTTGGGTGTTGCGGTAGGTTTCCAATACCGAAAGTGCGACTTCAACTTGTTCTAAATAGTCGATTTCTTCCTGTACGGCGGCTAACAAAGGTTCTACTGCAATGCGGGCTCTTTTAAGTTTTTGGTGTTTTTTGTAGAGGGCTTGAGCGTTTTGAACGGCGTTTTTTTCCGGGTTTAGGGAAATGATAACTGGTTTCTCGGTTTCAAAGTCGGGGAGAGAAATTGATTTCATTCCTGGTTCCCAATGCTGCAAATTTGCCATCAGCAAGTCAGCTTGGGATTTGTGGGTGTCGGCGTCTGCGGATTGCTGCAAGCGTTCTTTAAATGTGTTGGCTTTGAGGCGCAGTTTTGCCAGGACGTTGTTGAGTTTTTGGGTAAGCTGATGCCGCAGTTGGGCGAATACTTCTTGATTGATTTCGCCTGTGTAGTAGCTGTTAAGTAATTCTTGAACCGAAGAGATGGAAGAATCAGAGGTTGGGCACGGGGACACCGCCCCTACATTGTGATTTTCTGGTCCGGGCCAATCGATGACGGTGTAGCCTTCGGGAGTAAAACTCGGGTGAAATTTGGAGTTTTCTAGGCATTGCAGCCAGTATAGCCAGCGCTGGAATAGTTGCTGCCATTCGTCGGGATTGAGGCTGTCGGTGGATTGTTCGGGGTCTAAAGAAGCCGATCGAATCAATGACAAAACTAAGGCTTTACTCATCCCTCGGTAATTCTTCAACAGATTACCCTTTAATTGACCGGGAACCAGGCTAATTCGCGATTTCCACCGGTTTTGAGATTCGCTCAGACTCGGCACTGCATCGGTCAAAGACGGGGGCATTTCGTAGGGTTGCCCGGTTTGGATGGGGCGGACGGTGGACTGTTTGGCGCTGACTTGGTGGGCGCAGGTGACAACGAGGTTGTCTTGGGCGGTGAGGATGACGTTGCTGTACTTGCCCATGATTTCGGCGTAGAGGTGCCAGAGGGCGGGTTCTCCGGGGCGTTTGGCGAACTGCAAGTCGATGACTCTTTCCCAGGATGCAACGGGGGCGATGGAAACTAAGGCTAAACCGCTGAGTTGATGCCGCAGTTGTTCGCTGAAGGTGAAGGTGTCGGGAATGCGGGGCGGGGGGTCGCCGACGCAGATGCGGGCGGCCACTGGATGCCAGGAAAGGTCAATCCAGCCGCGCCCTTTCATGGTGCGGAGGGCTAGGGACACGGTGAAGCGATCGCGCTGGTAGACTTGTTCTAAGCGCGCTGGCAGCCATTGGGCTCGCAGTTCGCTGCAAGTGGCGGTTAAAGTTGTAAAGTCTACAGGTTGCACGGTATTCTCAGGGCGATCGAACTATCTATTTCTATGCTGACAGATATCGGTCACATTTTACTAATTATATAAAATTATTGTTTACTCTTGCTTCGGGTCCTTCCCTAGGAAAGCTCTTCAATAATTCCGTTAATAAATAACAAATAACTAATAGACATCTCCTAAAAAGCAGGTTTTGAACAGGCACAGGGCCTCTTCCACAAGAATTATGGGAGATATCTAATAACAATTAATTAATAACTTCCCGAATCAATTGCAAATGTTTGTACAAAGGTGCGATCGTATTGGCTGCGATCGCCCCGCTAGCAGCAACAGCGGGCAAACCAATTCCCGGAAACGTCGAATCTCCGCAGCTAAACAGCCCCGCTAAAGGTGTTGTCGGCCCGGGAAACAAGCCGCTACCAGCCCGAATTCCGGGCCCGTAGGAACCGCGATGGCGGCGCAAAAACCGTTCGTGGGTGAGGGGTGTCCCAACTAAGGTGACTTCTGCGCGCGATCGAATATTGGGAATAATTCTCTCTAAGGCTTCCCACATTACCTCGGCGCGGACTTGTTTTTGCTGCTTGTACTCTTCGCTGGTGCGATCGAGCTTTTGCCACAAATCGTAAGGCTCGTTTCCGGGGGTATATGCGTGAATGACGTGCTTTCCCGAAGGCGCGAGGTCGGGGTCGAGGAGGGAGGGAATCGAGACGAGAACGACGTTCTGAGGGGCAGAAACGCCCATTTCCCAGTCTTTGACGAAGATGTAGTGACAAGCCAAGTCCGATCGCACTCCGGCAGCATCAATTCCCAGATGCAGGTGCATGAAGCTGTCGCACTCGGGCGTCGCCTGCCGCTGTTGCCGAAACCTTTGCGGGAATGAGGTTTCAGGCAACAGTTTCAGCGTATCCCAAACGGAAGCGTTGGAGACGACGGCTTTGTGAGATCGAATAATTTTGCCCGATCGCAACCGCACGCCCGCAGCCCGGTTGTTTTCCACCAAAACTTCTGCAACGTGGGAATTTAGCAGCAACCGCCCTCCGTGGCGCTCTAAACCGCGTACCAGGGCATTTACCAAAGCTGCACTACCGCCGATCGGATAGTCCAAAACTGCATTGGGGCGATACCAGTCGGCAAACATGAAAGCGACTTCGGCTGCGATCGTTCCGTCTGCGGGAAGTCCAGACAGCAAGAAACACAACAAATCCAGCCAATTTCGGACAAAGGGATCTTTGACATTTTTGTCCATAATTTTGCTGAAAGGGCCGGAAAGTGCGATCGCGTCGCCAGCACTTTGCAGGAAAGCTGGCGCAAATTGGCCGAGGGTAAAAACAGCGCCCAAATCGAAGCGCAAAGCCAGGGAGGGCAAGGCTATGGCAGCTTTGGCGTAGGGTTCCATGATGCGCTGGAGTTGCTGCCATTCGGCGACTGCTTCGGCGCCGCGCAGTCGTGCGAGCACTTCGCCAAATTGACTCGCACCAACGGATGTGTCGAAATCGCCTTCTGGCAAACAGCAACCCCAGGTATCGTAGGTGATGCAGGGGAGTTTTTCGCCGATGGCATCCAAAACTTGCCGCAGCGGATTTGCAGACGGGCTGTAGGATAATCCTGAGTACAGGGAGGGCCCGGAGTCGAAGCTAAATCCGTCGCGTTCAAAACCGTGTGCGGCGCCGCCCGCGATCGAATGGCTTTCGCAAACCACAACCTCAAAGCCATAGCGGGCGAGCATTGCAGCGCAAGTCAAGCCGCCTGTGCCGCTGCCGATCACGATGATTTCTGTGTCTGTGGGGGCGATCGCAACCATGTTTTTCTCCGCTACTTCAGCTAATATTATCAATGTCTTGCAGCTTTAGGACTTACGCATTTAACAGATGCGATCGTCCCTAGCCCTCCAAAACACAAGTGGGAAGAAGCAAGCAGTTGACTGTAGGCTCGATCCTCCCTAGCCCCCCTTAATAAGGGAGGGACAAGAAGCAGTCAAAGTCCTTGTTAAAAAGGGCTGGCTTAGAAGCATTCAAAGTCCCCCTTCTTAAGGGGGATTTAGGGGGATATAGACTCAGCTACCACCCTTAAAATACAAATCTGTATATTATTAAATGGAAAATATATCTCTTCTAGAACAAGCTGCCCAATCTAATTATAAACCATCTCCCGACGCTGTAGTCGCTGCCCTCCTAGAAGCTGAGAAAACCGCGAAAAAAAATAAAATTCGCTATTCTTTCGAGCAATTAACCGGCAACTGGCAACTCTGCTTTATCACCGGCACCAAAAAGACTCGACAAAAAGCGGGGATTGTGTTGGGTGCGGGACGTTACATCCCTGAGTGGGTGGCGAAAATTCAAATTGGTTATTCGGCAGAACCTGTTGCTGAAGGGGAAGAGAATAGCGAAACCGGCAGGGTGGAAAATTCGGTGCAAGTTGGGGCGATCGTACTAACTCTTTCCGGGCCGACTAAGTTTTTGGTTAATAAAAATATTTTAGCTTTTGATTTTACCAGAATTACGGTGAAATTGTTGGGTAAAAGTGTGTATCAAGGATTTATTCGCGGTGGAGAAGCGCGGGAGGCGGATTTTTTTAGTTTGAGTGTGGGGAAACAGGCATTTTTTGCATATTTTCTGGTAGAAGATGGGATAGTTGCGGCTAGGGGAAGGGGCGGCGGCTTGGCTTTGTGGGGGAGAGTTTAGAGGAATTGAGGACACGGCAATTTAGGACACGGCAATGCCGTGTCCCTACCCCAAAATAATCGATCGCCCTGGCTTTGATATAACCATCACCCGATTAATTGTAGGGACACGGCACTGCTGTCTCCTGACTGTGGGTAACGGGCAAAATCAACCGGATTGGATGATGAAATTGCCCGATTAATTGTAGGGACTTAGGCATTGCCGTATCCTGACTGTGGTTAATATCTCTGGAACTAAATACGTCAAATACACGGTTTACCCTTCGGTATTAACTACCGCGCATCGCCAATTAAAATAAACGGCGACCAATAAAACGGATGCCGACTAATTTGACTCAACTTAGCTTGCCGCAATGCTTCATTTTTACTCATCCCCTGATTAATATTTTGATAAAATTGCACCATCAACTCTTTAGTAGCTGCATCGTCAACACTCCAGAGACTCGCCATCACGGCTTGCGCGCCCGCACGCTCGAATATATAGGCCATTCCCGATATTTCTTCACCGTTAGAATTAACTTGTATGGCAGTTTCACAAGCGCTTAAAGTGATGAGTCTGGTATTTTGCAATCCCAATAAGGCGGCATCGCGAATATTGAATTGACTGTCAGCAAACAGCAGCGTGTTTTCATCCATGCCCAAATTTTTACAGCCTCCCAGTTGGAAACAGCCGTGAGTTGCCAGGTGCAAAAAGGGAAAGCGGGGCGCTTGAGTTTTGAATCGATCGAGGGTGGCGTCATTGCCGATATAAGCGGAACTTCCTGACAATAATTGAGCGATATTTCTCACTTCTGTTTCGGAACCGGGTAGATTTTGGGGCGGGCGGGGGACGGGATTTCCTAATGCTAAGACTCCGCCTTTTAAAGTTGAATCGGGCATTGTCCTGGTGGAAATGCGGGTGAGATAGTTGAGGGGATATTTCTGAATGAGGAATTCATTTGTTTGTTTGTCATACAGCGTTTCAAAGGGGATGTAGCGCAGTTTTCCCGTGGCGATGATGCTCAATTGTTTGGGGGAAATAGCTTTAATTTGGTCTTCGATCGGACGAATCAAGATTTCGTAGATTTTGCTGCCTGTTACGGTGAAGTTTGTTTCGCCAATATCTTGCACTTCTTTGCGGTATTGAGTGAGAAGATTGTCGAATTCTTTGGGGTCAATCGGAATTTTTTTAACATTTAAACTGTCTTTTGTCAAGACAAATAGGGCGATCGTATTGGGGACATTATTGACATTTGTCAGCAAGACGGGTTGAATGACTGCTGTTCCGGGTGCGATACTTGCTTTCAGTTGGGCGATGTCTTTGGGTGTGGTTTCAAAGAGTTCGGCGACTTCTGGGAATTGGCGGGAGATTTCTTCTGCTGTGCGGTTGACTTCTGCTTCTAATTCCCGCATTTGTCGGGAGAGCTTTTCTGAGAATTTGTCTTCGAGTTGGCGGCGGAGTGATTGGAGTTGTTGGTTTTTTTGATTCCATTCATCAATGGCTTTTTGTGCTTGGGGGTTGGTAACTTTGGCGTCAATTAAACGGGTGTAATCGGCGAGATCGGCGGTGGTGGCGATGTTGACCCATTGGAAAGCCCGATTGGCCTGGTTTTGGTCGATTAGGAGGGAGATGAGGCCGATCGCTTGTCCTCCGTATTCCCAATAAAAACTGTTGCGATTTTCTCGCTGCAAAACACTCCGTATTTTCAGGAAAATGTTGACGGATTGTTCCAAATTTTTGATGGCATCAGTGGGTTTATTCGTATCTCGGTAGAATGCACCGATATTACTCAAACTAACAGCAATGCCTTCTAGATCGCCTATTTCCCGAATAATTGATAAAGCTCGATCGTAGTATTTCAATGCTTCTTGCGGTTGTCCGATACTGTGGTAGACTGAACCAATACTACTCAAAGTAACAGCTTCCCCCCTGCGATCGCCCACAGACCGGTTAATCGGTAAAGCTTGATTAAAGTATTTCAATGCTTCTTGGGGTTGAGAGATTCTGAGGTAAACCTGACCAATATTACTCAAAGTAGCAGCTTCCCCTTGGCGATTGCCCACTTCCCGCCTAATCGGTAAAGCTTGGTTATAGTATTTCAATGCTTCTTGAAGTTGTCCAATCCTGTTGTAGACTAAACCAATATTATTCAAAGTAGAAGCTTCCCCCCTGCGATCGCCCACGGACTGCCTAATTGGCAAAGCTTGGTTCAAGTATCTCAATGCTTCTTGGGGTTGTCCAATTTTATTGTAGACTAAACTAATATCATTCAGAGTAGCAGCTTCCGCTCTGCGATCGCGCACCGATCGGCTAATCGTTAAAGCTTGGTTATAGTATTTCAATGCCTCTTGTGGTTGAGAAATGTTGCTGTAGACTGAACCTATATTATTCAAAATAGTAGCAACACCTGCGCGATTGCCTACTTCTCGAGTAATTGGCAAAGCTTGGTTAAAATATTTTAAAGCCTCTTGTGGTTGAGAAATTTCCTTGTAAATATTACCTATATTATTCAAATTAACAGCAGCTCCTGCGCGATCGCCCACGGACTGCCAAATTGGCAAAGCTTGGTTCAAGTATCTCAATGCTTCTTGTGGTTGAGAAATAGCTAAGTAGACCCCAGCAATATTATCCAAAGTAATAGCTTCTCCCCTGCGATCGCCTAATTCCCGCCTAATTGGTAAACTTTGGTTATAGTATTTCAATGCTTCTTGCGGTTGTCCAATGCTGCTGTATACTACACCAATATTATTCAAAGTAACAGCTTCCCCTCTACGATCGCCCACTTCCCGCACAATGGGTAAAGCCTGATTATGGTATTTCAATGCTTCTTGTGGCTGGGAAAGGTAGTCGTAGGCTGAACCGATATTATTCAATATAACAGCAACGCCGCCGCGATCGCCCACAGACCGCATAATTGGCAAAGCTTGGTTAAAGTATTTCAATGCCTCTTGTGGTTGAGAAATGCGGAGGTAGACCTCACCAAGATTAGTCAAATTAGCAGCAACCCCTTCGCGATCGCCTAATTCCCGCCAAATCGATAAAGCTTGGTTATAGTATTTCAATGCTTCTTGTGGTTGAGAAATTCTTAGGTAGTTAACACCAATCTTAGTAAGTGCTATAACTTCACTTTGCCTCTGTTTTAATTGTCGTGCAATAGCTAAAACCTGCTGCCATGTTTCTATTGCTTGTCGGGGTTGTCCTCGACTTTCCTGTTGCTGTGCTTGCTGTATGAGTTGGCGAGCTTTTTCAACTTGTGGATTTTGACTTTGCGCCCAAATCGGTTGAACCATCACCGGCATAGTCAGAGGAGTCAGACACACACCCAAAACCAAAACACTGCTAATAATTCGTTTCATAACCTTACCTAGTTCTCCTCATCAAATTCACCAATCCTCTAACTGCCACCCTGAAATGTCGATGTTCATTTGGGAATTGGCTGGATATTGCTTTTACTGGGCGATTGACTTTTGTTTTGTATTGAATCAATATTCCTCAAAATAAGTGCTTCCATCGCACGATCGCCCACTTCCCTGCTAATTGGTAAAGCTTGGTTAAAGTATTTCAATGCTTCTTGCGGTTGGGAGATGTGGTTGTACACTGCACCAATAATATTCAAAGTATCAGCTTCCTTCGCGCGATCGCCCACTGCCCGCCAAATTGGTAAAGCTTGGTTGTAGTATTTCAATGCTTCTTGTGGTTGGGAGATGGCGAGGTAGGTAAAACCAATAGTATTCAAAATACCAGCTTCCCAGTCGCGCTCGCCCACTTCCCGAAAAATTGGTAAAGCTTGGTGTAAGTATTTCAAAGCTTCTTGCAATTGGGAGATACCAGCGTAGTTCGCAGCAATAAAACTCAGTGCTCTAGCTTCCATTCCTTTAGCTTCAAATTTTCTTGCAATGGCGAGAACTTGCTGCCATGTTTCGATCGCTTGTCGGTGTTGTTTTTGTTGTGTCTGTTGCATTGCTTGGTCAATGAGTTGCTTGAATCTTTCAACCTCTGCATTTTGACTTTGGGCCCAACTCGGTTGCACCATCACCGGCACAGTCAGAGGAGTCAGAAACACACCCAAAACCAAAACACTGCTAATAATTCGTTTCATCTTTTTCATAATTTACCACTGACGATTAATAGAATAGGTATCTGAATTTGGACTTACGCGAATTTTACTTTTACTTGCTGTTCTTGACTGCTTTGATATTATCCAAATAATTACAATTAAATAACTAAGTCGCTGTCATGTCAATTCATATTCTTCAGAAGCTGTATTCATAAAAGTCATAATTTAAAGCTATGAGGTTCATCAATCTGACGTTTTTTCTCAATTTTCGCAATAATTTCATCTATTTCAGCGGATACTTTAGTCAATTCTTTAGCTTTTTCAAGCAAGCGATCGACCAACGGTGATGGCAATAATTCCCACGGTTCGTCAAAATCATCAGAAATTGTAATTAGTCCTTTATCGCTGCCAAATCTGCTGTGCTTAGGCGAGGATTCTTCAACTTCATCGACAGTTTTTGGTTCAATTCCTGGTTTGATATCTTTGATTTGATTTTGTTGAGATTGCATTCTTTGTCTGAGAGAAATTGCCGATATTAGGTCAGACCAGGTAAAGTTTTCAGGGAGTCGAGCGATTAAATTGCGGACTTCTTCTTTAAGATTGATGGTTTCCATCGGTTTTAATAAAGAGAATATGGATTTTAATTGTAGTGTAAGCGATTTTGGAGCGATCGACCTTTTAGCAACAGTCTTAGGGTGATAAATTTATCTAATTATTCGTAGGTTGGGTTGAGCGAAGCAAACCCTCCGTTTCACTCCGCCCAACTCTTTGGGGCTAACAAGTTGGGTTTCGTTCCTCAACCCAACCTACAACTACAACTGGACGCACTCCGACCAAAGAAACCGGGTTTTTATCGAATCTGCGGGCTACAACGAAATATTTTCGTAAAAAACCCGGTTTCTGGCCCCCGACGGACTTAATGCAGAGTCGCTACAATTGTCCCCGTCATTTGTGTTTATTGATTAAGCCCGATCGCACACAACCTCAAAAACACCCTCTGGAATAAACCGACACAAAGCCCTCCGCCGATCGTCCGCATCTTGGCGGTTGACAAAACGCGCAATTGTATAGTGCTCAGCATTCGGTAAAATTCGGACTATCGCCCAAGAATTGCGATCGCCCTGCTTTGACTTTTCAGGTGTTTTCCCTCGCGAATTTGAATTGAGTTCGATCGCGGGGCGATCGGCGATGGTCGGAGAATTGGCTTTTCTGAGAGTGTTGAGGTAGCGGGCGATCGTACTACCTTTGAGATTCGCCCCGACGCGCAGAATCAGAAACACCGCACAGCTTTCGATCTCTGGCCCAGTCATGCGCGCGCGATCGGCCTCAAAATCCTCATCCGAGTAACTGCCGATACCCGACAGCAGTTGCGTGATGCCAAAATCATTCAAAGCTTGTTGATAGCCGCGGTTATATTCGCTGCCGTCGCTCACAGGCTTTACCATAGTAATAGTCTCCTTTTATGTGGATTGTCTCCTTGTATTTGGGGAACCATCAGCCAGCGCGGGCCCTGCAAAAGTTCAGCGCTGGCTTTTGACTCTCTAAGAATATAGCGCACAATGCAGCATAATGCAACACTATGCTGCATTGTCGACAATCTTGTCTAAAATACTGGACAATGACGATCGGCTTAAATAAGAAACAATTAACCTCTAATGTCTAAACGCATATCAACCTCGATAGGAGAAGGAATCTATGACCTACTTCAAGAGTGGGCAAATGAGGAACGCCGTTCAATCAGTGGCTTGTCAGCATTCATTTTGGAACAAGCAGTGAGAGAACGCCAAAAACAAATGCAAAAACAGTCCCCACCATCCGATGAGAAACAAGATAAAAGTTGAGTGCAGTTTGTAGGATCGATCTTTTACTCCGTTCCCGGTAGAACCTTATCTACTTCTTCCTTCTTCTTCCCTCTTCTTCCTTCGTGTCCTTCGCGTCTTCGCGGTTCAATAATACTAAATGAAATTTATCGGAATCGATTTAGGTTGGAGTTCAGGAGCAAGCGGCTTGTGCTGTTTGAATTGGCCAAATAACCAATTAGAATTAATAGAGTGCGATCGCCCCCACTAGCCAGACTAAAGCATTTGGACATAAAGCCAGAGGTTGGAAACATACATTTTCGCCCCTCTGCCTAGCCCCTAAATCTCTCGCCCAAAAATCACATCACCCGTTTCCTGCAGGTATGCGGACAGTGAAAATAGACCCCTTCCCCTCCTCGCTTTCCACCAAAATCTCCCCACCCATCATCTGACAGTAGTAGCGGCTGAGTGTCAGCCCCAATCCCGCGCCGTCGTACTGTCGCGTTGCTGAACAGTCAGCTTGCACAAAAGCTTCAAACAATTTGTGCTGTTGTTCTTCCGACATTCCAATTCCGGTATCCTTAACAGAGAAGCAAATCCAATCCGACTCTTGAACATTCAGCAGAGGACAAGCGATCGCCGCAGAATGAGTTTCATCGGCAGCCATTGAATCGTCAATCGCCGATCGATCTGCTGCATTCAATTTGCCGCTTCCTTCAATGCGCCTGACACTCAGTTTCACCCTGCCGTTTTTGGTAAACTTAGCAGCATTACTCAGCAGGTGCATCAAAACCTGCCGCACTTTTTTGAAATCTGCGTGAATGATACCCGCAGTTCGATCGCACTCAATCTCCAAAACATTGCCATTTTTCTCTACCAAGGGTTTCGCGGCACTCGCAACATTGTCAACCAGGGATTCGATGTCAAATTCCTGGATTTCGAGTTTCATCCCCCCCGCTTCAATTTTTGACAAATCGAGGATATCGTTAATCAAAGATAGCAGGTGCGTACCCGCCTTCTGAATCTTGTGCAAGTCGGGTACAAACTCATCAAATCCCGCATCCTGGGCATCTTCTGAAAGTAGTTGACTGTAGCCGATAATCGCATTTAAAGGCGTTCGCAATTCATGGCTCATATTTGCTAAAAACTGGCTTTTAGCAGTGTTAGCGGTGACTGCCGCTTCCTTAGCTTGTTTCAACTCTTTTGTATGTTCGGAAACTCGCTCGATTAAGTGATTGAGAGAGACAGCCAGAGAGCCTATTTCGCCTTGTGCCGTGAGGGGGGCTCGCAAGTCAAAATTAGACTCAGCGGCTACTTGTTCGGCGACCTTCGTGACACTGATAACAGGTTTGGCGATCGCCCTACTGGTGCGGTCAGCCACAACTCCAGCCACTGCTACCGACAGCAGCATACTAATGATAATTATCCCCTTTTCGATTCCTTGAGCGCCCTCCATCACTACACCGCCTTGCCCCTCTTGCTGCTGGGCAATGTTAATGATTTTGTTCAATTCCTGAAGGCGGTTGTCGAGCTGTTTTGCACCTTCTCCGCTTTTTGTCGCCAACAATCTTCGGGCCGACTCTATCTCCCGTGGCGATAATGGCGTTAGCGAAGCCCTCGAAGAGGATCGCTGGATTTGCTGCAAGCTTGACTGGAGAGTATCGGCGTAGGATTCTAAATTTTCTGTGCAATCTTGCAGTAAAGCTTTGAGAGTCGCAGGTTCTGCGGCCAGCCATGCAGGTTGGCTGTCGGCAAAGTTTTCTATTTGCAAGCGCAGGTTTTTCGCCTTAGTAATACTCGCGACCAACTGCTCTTTTTGCAATTGTAGTTTGGCTGAATTGTCTACAAAAGAATCGAGCTGTGCTCCCTGCAATTGCGCCGCCAGCGCTGCATCTTTAAAATTGCCCAGCAATTGCGCTTGCAGGTGAGCATCATTGAGTTGGTTTACTCCTTGTCCTTGGTAGTAGTCGGCGATTAGCAGTCCACTCAGAGAGCCAATAAAGCCGATTCCTATTGCCAGCAAATACCCGCCACCAATTTTTTGATGGATGGGCCAACGACCAATTTTAGATGGCCAACTTTTGCTAAGTTTGAAGGAGGATTTTTCTACAAAATCCTGGCTGGATGTTTTTTGGTTCGCGGTTTCTACAGAAGCCACTTGTTCGGAAAAAAAGAGCGGCATCAGTTTACCTACATTGCTATTTTTTTTGTTAATCTTTCGCGTTAATACAGGCTTTTCCTGCTGGTTAAATGGTTCTAAGTCGGAATTCAATTCCCCTTTGCCTTCCCAAACGGCAACCGATAGACTTGCTTCGTCCCCTGTTTTTTTGAGCAAGTTAATTTTTGACATATGCAACCGCTGTATTCTGTTAAAATCTACCACGCTCTTAAGTTCTCCAAACGGAAAAGCTTGTCTATTTTCTAGTAGACATCGGCGAAAAAGTATCTAAAACTCTTGTCGAGTCAGAGGAGAAACTTAAATTCGGTTGATGTCTAATAGATAATTAGGCTGTTGATGGCTGTTGCCACATTACTTTTTCGACTCGTAAAAGTCTGCAGCAGGCAAAAAAAGAAAAATTTATCCGGGCAGTTAATTATCCCCGCGTGGAATGTTACAGCCAGAAAATTCTGGCTGATATGTTTTGCCTGTGAGTTCCCCCAAGCTGATATTGTCTGTTGACAATGCACCCGATTCCTCAGCTTTGGAGTTTTGCTGTCAGCAATGCGACGATTGCTTGACGGTTTTTGTTGAGCATCCGACGACTTTCTAGCACAGAATGTCATAAACACAGCAGCCGATCGAACTTTTGCACCCTGGCGATCGACTTTTGGCATCGTTGCCCCGCACAGACTTGTCTGACGTGAAGTGTTGTTAGTTGAGTATAACTGTAGGGCTTGCGAAAAGAAACCCGGTTTCTGCCAGTCAACTGTTGGCGATTGCGAGTTCTGGAGTTGTGGTGGTCAATTCGATCGCCAGTGCTAGCTTACCGTCTCTACCCAAAGCTTCATCGGCGAACTGTACCATCCAGCGATTCGGCTTGGCTTGGGGTCTGGCGGCGAGTACCAAGGCCCAAGCTTCCCGTTCTTTGCCACGACCCAACAGCGCAGCACACACAGTCAAAGCTGTGGCCGTTGAACGGCTGATCCCACTTTGGCAGCAGATCAGCAAACTGCCTCCCTGCGACGACATTTTGAGGGCGAAGTCAATAATTTTCAGTACATCCTCAAGGGTAGGCAAGATTTGATCGGGGTCGTCAACGGGGGTGTCGAGGTCGTTAAACTCCAGGCACATCCGGTTCGGGATTTGATCAAAAGTTTTGGGTTCGGGCACACCCGGACTGCCGATCGAGATCAGGTATTTAATCTCGCGTCGCGCAGGGCGCTCAACAATGTATTGGCTGGCTTCTACTTGCGAAGCAATCAGGATTTCCGGCAGTTTTTCATCCGAGAAATCTGCAGAGACTGAGGGCTCAAAATCAACTGTTTCTGCCTCAGTCCTGACATCCGCCAAGTATTGGGCTGCCAGGGCACGAACGTCAGCAAATTCGCGATTTAAAGCTGTTTCCAGAGCCAAAATAGCAGCCGTTGAGCCAATTTGACCGAGGGATTTAACAGCCTTTTGGCGCACTCCAGAATTTTCGTCCCCCAGCAGCCGCACCAAACCTGCCACAGATTCCTCTGTCCCTATTTCCCCCAAAGCAGCAGCAACTCTCCACCGCACATAAGATTCGCTGTCGCCAATTGCGCTCGCCAGTCCCGCGACCACCATTTTTGGCAATTTCGCATCTCCCTCTGTATTGATGTTCCCGAGGGCAACCGCCGCCCTGCCGCGCACGAAAATATCTGGATCCGAGAGCGATCGAATTACCGCCACCATAGCCACCTCGCTGCTGATTTCTCCCAAGGCAGAAACTGCACTGCCGCGCACGTCTGAGTCGTCATGGTTGAGGGCTTGCACCAGCCCCGCCACAGCCGTTTCCGTGCCAATTTGTCCCAAAGCCTCGGCGGCCCTCAAAGAAACTGCATAGGAGTCGGGATCATCGTGAAGCAATTCTATTAAGCCGGGTACTGCCTCACAATCGCCGATTTTCCCCAAAGCCGCCGCGGCCCTAGCGCGGACGATGTGATTTTCATCTCTGAGGGCATTCAGCAGCCCGGAAACTACCTCAGAGACGCCGATTTTCCCGCAGTTGACGGCAGCCCGCCAGCGCACCTCCGAATCTTGGTGTTTGAGGGCTTTCAGCAGCGCGGGGACGGCTGTTTTCGGGTTAATTTTGCCCAAGGCCCAAACAGCCCAGGCGCGCACCCTAGACTCTGGGTGTTTGATGGCTTTGAGCAGTGCTACGGCGGCTGGTTTCGAGTCAATTTCTCCTAAAGCCCAAGCGGCCCAAGCTTGGATTTGGGAATCTTGGGATTCGAGCGATCGGGCTAATTCAATTACTGCTGCTTCGGAGCCTATTTTTCCGATCGCTCGAATCCCATCAACGCGCACTGCACTTTCTTTGTGGTTCAATGCGGCCACCAGCATCGGAATTGCCATATCGGAACTTGTTAGGGCCAGCAGTTGAATTTTGAGCAGTGGCGAAGTGGGGATTTTTTCGATTAATTTTATGGTGGCTATTTGAAATTCTGGCTTTACCGTTCCTGCTAGCTTCGAGCCGAGTTTTAAATTGACTTTGAGAGCTAATTTTACTGCCCGCAAAGCCAGACTTTGCTGTTCTACTTGCGGCAATATAGTCGCCAAGGTTCGCATCCCTTGTTTTTGTTTCAAATATTTTTGATGGAATTGAGCATCGCTGAGCTCGGGTAGCTGTTGGATGAGGCTTGCTGCTGAGTTCACTGATTTATCCTAATATTTTGGCGAGCGGTTGAGATTGCTCTTTTAAACTGTCTTTAAAAAATATGGCGTCTACAAAACGCTACTTCTAAAAAAAAGCTTGCACCCACTTCTAAAATATGTCTTATTCCACTATTTTTGCAACTCCCCAATTATTAATTATTGGGTTTGTTTGGGCAATCACCTTGACAATTAGTAGCGCTTGCTGCTTGGCATCGCTGCGCTTTTAACTGGCCTAGCTCTGCTATATCATTTTATGCTCACATCGTGCACCATTGTCAGCAACAGGCAAGATGCCTGTTCCACAAGAAAATTCCCCCTTTGTGGAACAGGCATCTTGCCTGTTAATAAAAGCTTATTGAGAATGGTGTAACATCTTATTTTATACCAACTTGGTTTGAAATAGCGATCGGCACGGTTGACCGCAGCCAACCGGAAACAGCTTGATTGCGGGACAATCTCTCAACGAGCATAGGGCCCTTTTTTCAAAACCTTAGCCAAAGCGTTATCGTTCTCTCGCAAACCTTCGTAAAAAAACATGACTTCTCCTTGAATCCCGCAAGAGCGGTTGTAAGCAATTACTTGCAACAACAGCTCGGGAGTTATGCTATATTTGCTAGCTCGATTCGTCAACAAAATACCGGGCGACACGCACTTTACTTGCTGCCCGCTAAGCTGTCCCCCGATCAGTTTATCGACCAATTGTTTGTAAGCATTAAAATCGCGGCGATAAAACTGCGGGTGAAACAGATCGACCAAGTTTTTGTCAACCCAAGCTTTAGAATCTTGCAAATATTCCACCAGTCCCCAGTCATAAGGACTCGGCGACATCGATAGCAACAAATCAGGATTAATAGCTTTCACTTCTCGGTGTAAACGAGCTACAAACTCAGTAATAATATTAGCACGCCACTGCACCCAATGTTGCTCTTTACAATCCGATGGTGCTGCTCTACCGCATTCTTCTCGATAGCGTTTAACCGTTTTTTCGTCGTAACCGCCTTCTACCGGAAACGCAATGCGATCGTCTCCTTGAACCCCGTTTACCGGATAATTCTTAGCAACTTCCAGCATCAACCCCAGCACAAAGTCTTGCACTTCCGGGTCAAGAGAATTCATCCAGTCAAAGTTATTTTTCTTAAGTAAACTGCCGCTAGCATCACGGGCGGTCCACTCAGGTTTTTTCGCCAGCAAATAACCGCCATTGCGATTGTAAGAACTCACAAATCCGTATTCAAAACAAGGAATAACTTTTAAACCAACTCTCTTTGCCTCAACACATATTTCTGCTAAGGGGTCGCGACCTTGATAGCGCGAGTCAATTTCCACCCCAAATTTTTCTCGCATAATTTTAGAAGGATAAGCCGTATAACCCTGGCCCCAAATTAGAGGAAAAACGGTATTAAATCCCGTATCGGCGAGAAAGTCCATTGCCTCAGCAATTCGCTCTTTTGATGTGAGAACTTTGCAGTCAGTCGTGGGTATCCAAACGCCACGAATTCCACCAGGATTGTTAGTCGCAAACGAACTGGGCAGCGTTGCTGGATTTGGTGCCGAAAATCCAGTCGCCAACTGCCGTTGGAAGGAAGAGGCAAAACTGCGAATTGCTGATTGGAAAGGTGTGAAAAATCCCATTTATTTATTCTTTTTTCCTTTGAAGGTGGGTACTGAACCCGCTACGTTATTATTGATTGGTAGCACCCGATATTATTTCTGGATAAGATGTACCGAAGAACCGCCTATATTATTTATGGATAAGGTGCGGAGTACGCACCCTACATTCATTGGTAGCACCCAATAGTATTTATGGATAAGGTGCGCGTAGCGCACCCCCAAATTGTACTACCCAGCTACTCCCGACAACTTCTGGCTCAAAGCTTCTTTCAAAAGTTCCGCCTTATCAGTTTCCTCCCAAGGCAAATCTAAATCAGTGCGTCCGAAGTGACCGTAAGCCGCCACATCTTGATAGAAACGGCCGCCTCTTTCAGCCGGCAAATTCTGCAAGTTAAATGCCTGAATGATGCCCGCAGGACGCAGTTCAAAATGCTGCTTCACAACTTCCAAAAGGCGATCGTCATCCACTTTTCCAGTGCCAAAAGTTTCGATCATCATGCTAACAGGCCGCGCAACGCCGATCGCATAACTCAACTGCACTTCGCACTTTTGGGCCAAACCAGCCGCCACGATATTTTTAGCCACGTAGCGACAAGCATAAGCCGCGCTGCGGTCTACCTTGGTGGGGTCTTTCCCAGAAAAAGCACCGCCACCGTGACGGGAATAGCCGCCGTAGGTATCCACAATAATTTTGCGGCCCGTCAAACCCGAATCTCCTTGAGGCCCGCCGACCACAAATTTGCCGGTGGGGTTGACAAGGAAGCGAGTTTCTGCATCCGGCTTCACGCTAATATCGGCAAACACTGGTTGGACGACAGCAGTCCAAAGGTCTTGTTTGATCTTGGCTTGAACTGCGGCCGTTTCTGTGAGGTCGCCGATCGTTTCGGTGTGCTGCGTAGAAATTAAAATCGTATCTATGCCAACAGGTTTGCCGTCCTCATAGATGACTGTAACTTGGCTTTTGCCGTCGGGACGCAGGTAAGATAACTGACCGGTTTTGCGGACTGCGGCCAGTTGACGGCAAATCCGGTGCGCTAAACTGATCGGCAGAGGCATCAATTCCGGCGTTTCGTTGCAAGCAAAACCAAACATCAAGCCTTGGTCGCCAGCGCCGATGGCGTCCAATTCCTCTTCACTCGATTGTTCCCGGCTTTCGTGGGCTGTATTCACCCCTTGAGCAATATCGGGAGACTGAGAATCAAGAGCCACCAACACTGAGCAACTATTGGCAGAAAACCCGTTGTCAGCGTGGATGTAGCCAATATCGGCTATTTTTTTCCGGGCTAATTCTATGTAATTTACCTGAGCTTTAGTGGTAATTTCGCCCGTCAGCAGCATCAAGCCCGTGTTGACGACAACTTCGGCTGCGACGCGGCTTTTGGGGTCTTCAGTCAGTAAGGCATCTAAAATCGTATCTGAAATTTGATCGCAGATTTTATCGGGGTGGCCTTCAGTGACCGATTCAGAGGTAAACAGGTAGCGACGTGACAATGATTATTTCTCCTTAGATAGGGGCTCTTCCTGCGCGACCTCGACGACCGACGAGTTATTTTTCCGGTAAAGGCCAAGAATGAGCGCCTCTGGGCTACCGTCGAATTTTTGTCGATCTGCAGAGCCGTGTTGAAGCAGGATTTGAGATTGGGTAAAGTGACACTACTATAGCAAAGTCAGTTCCGGGAAGTCCCTAAAAACTTAGATTTTGTAGGATTGTCGATCGATCTTGGACACCGCTCGTCTAGCTCCTAACCTGACAAAGGTAAGATACAGTCAGGGTATTGCCTGGTGCAAGGACTATGGCAGGACTCCAAAAATCCCCAAACTCGATCCAAACAGTTGCCGAGCTAGATTTTCCCGGCGGCCCCATACCGCTTGACTCTCTATTTTATATCGATCGATCACCCGCGGAAGCCTGAGCTGGCGAAGAAACTAGCAAAGCCGGGAGCCTAATTTCCATGAAAGCTCCTAGAATAATGGGCAAAAGTTCTCTGATGCTGCGGATAATTCACGCGGTGGTCGATCGTGGATACCGCACAGTAACTGTAGACTTTCAGCAAGCCGACGCACCGTTTTTTGCTAGTTTAGATCAATTTTTGCGCTGGCTTTGTGTCAATGTCGCTCGCCCACTCAAACTCGAACCAAATCTAGATGAATTATGAGATGAAGATATGAGCAGCAAGGTAAGCTGCTTTTTTTACTTTTAAAACTCTTGAAGGTCAGTCGATTTTAGATTTTAGATTTTAGATTTTAGATTTACCCCACAGATAAATCTGGGAGCTTGAACTAGGGTCTAAAATTTTTATCTTTCCACGACTTAAGTCGGGGGCTTGTATCCGTTTTTGGGCTGGTCAAAGATCCGAAGCGGCAGTTGAAAACCGCTTCTTGTCAAACCAAGTCCTAGCGAGCGAGGGACTCAACAATATTTAATAGCGGGGGACGGTTCGATCGACCATCATTGAGTAAGCATCGATGCCACCAACGATATTTTTAACATTGGTAAATCCTCGCTCGGTTAACCAATGGCACATTTGAGCCGATCGCACTCCGTGATGGCACAGAACTAGGGTTTCTGTGTCGCGATCGAGTCTAGCGTCAATTTCACCAGACCATTCGGCAAACTCGCTCAGCGGAAAAGCTACAAATCCCGGCAGCGCAGCCAGCTCAATTTCGTAAGGTTCCCGCACGTCCACAAGCTGCAATTTCTCAGCATTGGTTGTGGCTAATTGGCTACCTAATTCTTCGACTGTAATTTGAGCAAAAATTTCTGACATTTGATTATAAAAAAGAAGTCATTAGTCATTAGTCATCTGTCATTAGTTATGAATCACTTAACAGTCAACAGTCAACAGTCAACTGTCAACTGTTAACAGTGATTAATTGACGGGCGAAGGCGGTGGAATTAGCTCCACAGGAGGGGTCGGTGCAGGACGCCCGTCCAACTGGCTCACGCTGTCCCTGGGGTCAAGACAAGTGGCGATTAACCGATCAGTGGGAAATTCGAGCCTGCCGCTCAAACCGACTACGCATTCAGCAAACTGTTGTGGCAATAAACTGCGGCGACATCCATCGAGAACTAGCAGGGGAGCCGCAGGTTGAGTTCGACTTTTGCTGTTAATATTCACTACGCAAGTAGCCAATTCGTTGGGACGCCTCACCTGCCGACAGCTAGAGAGCGCTTCGACACCCGAAATATTGGTTTTGCGGTTGATTTGGAGAGCGCATTTAGATATGTCGCGGGGGTGGAGGGCATCAGCACAAGCGGCGGCGGCAGCCTCTGCTCCCACTCCGGCGTCGATTAGTTCCAGGGCGCAGACGCGATAGGGATTCCTAGAGCGAGGGATTCTAATAGTGATGGCTGATGCTGGTGAGATTGGCAGTGCTGTTGCTAACAAACCGAGTGCTGCTAGCTGCGTGCCGAGAGCCAATATCCAGCGCCCGGTAGGGCTTGAGACTGTCGGTGCTGACTTTGGGGAAGAAGTGTGGGAAAAATTGCGGTTGTGCATGGCAGATCGAATAGTGAGTTTTTTTGGCTGATTGGGGCGATCGATCGATCGGCTTTTCCTTCAGAATTTACCGCACAGTATGGATCGCCCTGCGGTCGATCGTTTTTTATCGATCTTTGTTGGAATTTTGACCGTTACCAACCTATAATATAGAGTCTGCATAAATTTGCATACAGATATTAGAGAGGAAAATAAATGTCTCGATATCGAGGCCCCCGATTGAGAATCGTCCGTCGCCTGAAAGAGTTGCCCGGTCTAACCCGCAAAACCCCCAGACGAGATTATCCGCCCGGACAGCATGGTCAAAACCGCAAAAAGCTCTCTGAGTATGCGGTTCGCTTGCAAGAAAAGCAAAAACTCCGTTTCAATTACGGTGTGACGGAACGCCAACTGCTCCGTTACGTCCGCAAAGCCCGCCGTGTCACGGGCTCCACAGGTCAAGTGTTACTGCAATTTTTGGAAATGCGCTTGGACAATACTGTGTTTCGGATGGGAATGGCTCCAACCATTCCGTCCGCTAGACAATTGGTAAATCACGGTCACATAACTGTCAATGACCGTGAAGTCAATATCGCCAGCTATCAGTGCAAGCCTGGTGATGTGGTTGCTGTGAAAAATAGAGAGCGCTCGCGCACAATGGTAGAAGCTAATCTCAAAGACCCAGGCTTGGCTCACTTGCCGAATCACTTGGAATTTGATAAGCAAAAACTGATTGGCAAAGTTAACGGCGTTATCGAACGCGAGTGGATTGCTCTTCAGATTAACGAACTGCTAGTGGTGGAATACTACTCACGGCAAGCCTAATTTATTAGTCATCAGTCGTTGGTCATTAGTCATCAGTTGGTTGCTAGCAGAATAATTAATAATTGGGTACGAACCCAGTTATTGATTAATTGCTACTGAATAATGAGGACTAAGGACTGAGCACTAAAAATTAATAATTTTCAACAATCCCACCCCCTAAAAAGGGATGGGATTTTTTGAAGGTTTCGCTTGTTAACTTCTTTGAGTGGTCATGTACTCAGACGACACCTGGCTGATGGCATTAAATGATGTCCCAGCCTCAAATTATTCCCTTAAAAAGTTTCTTCTCCTGTTGGTTCTTGGTGGACAAGACCTCGCTTTTGAAGGCGATAATTCGCTACAACGGGGTAAACAACACCGCGTATCCGATTGATGGCGCCTACAGGACGATGAACTGATAAGCCGTTCCAAGGAGAATATCTCAGGTTTTCGTTGAAATCAGATTGTTTTTCATAATCAATAATCTGATGCTTCACGGTGAGACGACCTACTCTCAAGAATGGTGAGTCCTGTTCTTTCCAGACATTGATGCCATCGTCGATCGGCATTTTTAGGCTCGTTTGGAACTGAATGCCAAAATCCCACCAGTATTCGGCATCAGGTTTCGCCAAGGCTTGAATTAGATTCTCCCGGTAATAATTGTCTAGTTGTTTGGGAGCGAAACCCAAGGCTTTTTCGCGAGAGGGAAAGGGAAATTTAGGAATTCCCGGTCGAGATTCTTCTGGAATTATCTCGTGCGGTGGTTTGCATGAAACCGGAGTAAACCCATACTTAATTACAGCCGGATATTCGACAGGAACTACACCAGGCTGGGAAGGATCGAAATCGGGATTGAGGCCCAAAGCAGAGGGTGAACCGCTCCAATATTTGGCTGTTAGCAAACTCTTCGGAGTCCGGCTACCCGTAAGCGTCGAGACCGCTAGAAAGTGTCTGGGATGTCGAATTAGCCACTTTTTCAATGCCTCTGGTGATTCAACCAGAGCCGAAAAAAAGCCGTAGTAATCTTTGATGGTTTGGCTCACAAATATTTCTGAATTGTGAACAATGATGTCCTGGGTTTTTGACTCGTGGCTTTGCGCCAGTCGTTCCCCTTCCACCCCCATCACTTTCACTGATATTGAGCGCGAATCTTTTTGGTAATCAGGGTATACTTTGGTAGCCCCATTAGCAAATCGCAACCAAACAGGATATTCTTTGGGTTTTGCTAGCAAACCTTGCTTAAGGGAAATCGCATTCAGTTGTGAAGAAGTTAACGAAGCGCGTTTGCCCAATTCCCGTTTAATCGCTTCCTCATCAAAGTCAAAAATTTCCAGAGTTCCTTTAACGCACGCATGAGTTTTGGCGTGAGTATCTCGCAGCGCCCGCTCCTTATTCCCGTAAAGATTATCCATCCGAAGCTTGGCTTGCTCAACCAAAAGATCGTAGTATTTGCGTTCGTCCTGTTCGGGATATTCGGTAAATAACTTCTTGCTCATAAATAACCTTTTAAAAGCTGATTTTGGCGATAATGGTTGGCATTTTCCCGTTTAAATTTACCGGATTTTTAACGGGATGTCGAGGGAACTCAGGTGTAAGTTGTTCGGGGTTAATTGCGTAATCATATAAACCGCGAACAACTCACCACTGCGACTGTTGGCTATTATTGAACGGGAGTTATACATTTGAAAGAAAGGCGTACACTTTACAATTTGTAACCCCACTCGTGTTCAGTCAGAGCCTTAAGCTCGTTTCCAACCCTCATTATAAAAAGAAACTCTGTACTCTTTTTTACCGCGAGGAAGAGGAACATTACGGTTCAGCACCTGGGAGAGGGTCTTGGTATTCATAATCTCTTCCCAACCTACTGGTGAAAAAGTTTCTGGATTAAAGACATTTTCTGCTAATAAAGGATTGGTGAAAGCTTGAGAAAAGGCATCAATTCCTATCAGTCGTCCTACTAAAGGAGGTAAGGCTGAATTTGCCCGCAAATCTTCTGCGTAAAGTCCAACATACAACTCAATGTTGTCTACGTGACCGTACAATCGTTTCAATTCTTTTTGGACTTCTTCATTGCTAGTAATTTGAGTGAATTCAGTAACCCGTGGATACTTACACAGTTCGCGGTAATCGTTGTAGCTTCTTAATTTCGCCTCACGACCTACACGAATGCTGGCTGTCTCCGTTGGAATTAGGAACTCAGGCGTATTGAATAAACTCAATTGCGCTGCTGGTTGGGAACAAGTTTCTTCAAACATAGCTCCCAAACCCTTGTTGATAATCATATCATTGTTCCACATCGTCTCCGGCATAGACATTTCTTTGCCGTCGTGGATGAGCTTATCGGGCAGCATACTATGCCAACGATAAACCAAAGTAAATTCTACCGACATCCAATTGGTGCGATACCATTTTTCATTATTAAATGCTGGGGGATCTGTGAAGAATTGGAAGTTATAGGGAGTAATGTGGTTGATATAATCCTCTAGCACAATTTTCAGAAACTCTGCCATCACGATATTTCTGGCGGTTTGGAAAAGGCGTTCATCATCCCAAGTTGGATAGTTCCTTGCCAAGAGGTCGCACACGCGATTATGTTCTCTTAAGCTAAGAACGTTGAGCATTACATAGCCCACTTGCACATTGACACGCTCTAACTCTATACCCATTACAAATAGTTTTTGTCTCTTTTCATAGGGGATTTTGTCAGATTTTTTTTCATTTTCACCGACTATTAGATGGGGAATTCCGGTGAATTCTTCTTTAGGCTGTCCGTTTTCATCATAGTAAAAAGGTGGATATTCTTCGCCATTAATAATTTGGCTTTTTAGCTTTCCTCCTTGATGAGACCTCAGCAGGCGAGTAATATTTGCGTTCAAGCCATAGACGTTACACAGATCTATTTGGTGGTTGGAGCTATTTTTGCGGGGATCAAGCCGATCGGTTCGCAGGAAACTGTCGGTAAACCATTGCACGAAATAGGGGAAAATCAGAGAGGATTTGGGCGAGTATTTAGTCTCTCCTCTTTTCCGATACAAGACCTCCAGTTCCTTGACATCGGGAAGATTCTTTACAAAATTTTCTGTGGGGGCTAAATTAACCCCTATGTAGTTTTTCTTCGTTAAGGGCTTCCAATCCGTAGGCGGTAGTTGGAGTCCGGAATAAGTGCGATCGTTTAATGAATCCCAAGAGGTGTAGGGAGACATGGCACTAAACGGATAGGGGCGAATTGGAATTTTTAGAATGGCATTGTTAATCAGAGTTTTGTTAACTTTTTTGCTTAGCCCCTCGTTGCTTTGAATGAAGTTCCAAAACGGTTTTAAGTTAGTTAAAAGGCAAGTCTCGACTTGGTTTTTCAATCCGTCTCTTGATGTGTCTCTTTTTGAAGACATAGACGTGTCTCTTTTTGAAGATATAGATGTGTCTCTGTTTGAAGACATAATTGTTTTTCCTTTTCCTTCTTGTAGATGCGATTGATTGCTAACCCTCTCTTCCGGGAGCTTGATGGATTTTTCTTTCTCCTCTTCACTGGGATTTAAGTTTGAGTAAAAGCTTTTTAGATTCTTGGGGCGATAGTCTTTGCGGCGTTCCAAACGCTTGATTGCGCTTTCATGAAGATCCTCAATGGCATCGCCCACCTCGCGGAACTTAATTCCTGCCAATTTGAAGATCCCTGGATCATTTTTAAAATCAATCTCATAATTAGGATTGATACCTGTGGGGATGGCACTTGGATCAAATTCAAGCCCCAATCCAAGGTTACGGGTTGAATCCAACATCCACTGCAAGGCTGCATCTGATAACCCACTGTATTCTTCTGTTCCACCGCCGATGCAGATATGCGAGCCGGGAAACCAAACTTGAATAACCCGCTGGTTCTCAACATCAGGATTTTTTTTCATAGGCGTAACATCAAAGATTTCGCGAACTTCGTCGATCGCCACGGCATGCAACGCATTCTGAATCGATTTATTTAAAGCGGTGTCGTGGAATCTGTACCTTTTCTTGAGCTGTTCGTCATACTTCTTGAAGGCGGGTAGAACAGGAATACCAAGGGCTCCAACGGTGTCGAAACAACCAAGCAAGGTAATCGGGACGCGATCGCCATAATCTTCGCGGTAATTGGCTGCTACCCGATCCTTTGGTTTTATGTCTCGGTTACGGTAAAGCTCGTAAGCTTCTGATGCCCTGGTAATATGAGGGCGGGCTAGGAGGCCCGAGCAATGGATCATCCCTGCTAGACTCCTGACTGTGTAAGCACCGCGACTGAACCCGAAGAGATAGATTTCGTCACCCTTCTCATAGTTGAGAGAAAGAAAACGATAGGCATCTTGTATATTTCTATCGATTCCCAGTCCAGTGGCTCCGCCCAAAATCTTGTTACTATCCGATCCAACTCCCTCGTCATAAAACACGATTTGCGGAACCCCGTCACTGGCGGTCGATTTCACTGCCTGGGCAAGTTTAATCACATTACTTGGGTAACTACTATTTAGTTGTTGCCAAGTGCCATCACAGCAAACGATCAGACGTTTCATTTTTTAATTCTCTCTTTGAATCGGAAATTTGAGAGCGAGCTGTCTTTGGTAATCGGTTACTTGAGATTGCCAATTCCCCTTTTTGTATCGCGTCAGGCGATCACTGCTAATTTTTTGCTCGAAATTGTTATGTGGCTGGGCAATCTTTAGCTATTTCGCTTCTCAGGATATTAGTCCCAAAACACCACCTAGTCGAGTTTGTTGTATTAAAATGTGAATTTTATTTATATTTCTTAAAGTAAAAAGCTTGAGCGTGAGTTCCTAGTTTTGGTTCTGGGAAAATGCTCGATTCTCCTAAAACGTAAAAAATTCCGAGCGTTAGCTCTTAGGTTTGGTTCTGGGAAAATGCTCGATTCTCCTAACTGGAGTAGTAATCCTACGCATTAGCTAACAAACCTTTAAACACATTTACGCTCTGGCTTGTCAGCTTTTAAAACAGCTATATCTGATCGATTTGTCGGTTGGCTGCAAGATAATAGTGAGGTATTTGCCGCACAGCTAGCAGATTTGGGCGATGTTTGGGGTTAAAATTTGTTTCAGTCACTCTCAGATTTTCTGCGCTCTGCTTGAAGTTTTTAACAATCTGTGGGCTTTTCTGGTTTCTCGATCGGTAAATTTGTGCGGAAATTTCCTAGCCCTCGTTAAATTTGGAAAGTCCAAAAGTGGGGACGATCGACCGCAGCGACAAGCTGCGGGGTTCTCGCACCAAAATCAAAGGCAGCAAGCCGAATAGCCGCACAGCAGCCGAGAGGGTAAACAGTGAACCCAAACTCATACCGGGAAGTTCGGCAAGAAAGCCGCCGGCGGTAGTTCCCAAAGCCCCAGCTAATCCAGAAACCGCTGCGGCGATCGCAAAATAAGTCGAAGGTTGCTCGATCGACGCTATCTCCATTTGAATATTGTTACTACACAGCGCGATCGCCCCTAAAGTCGTTCCCCCTAGCAAGTGCAGCAGCGGCAGCCACACCCACACCGAAAACGGGTAATTGCCCGTACCCAACCACAGCAAAGGCGTTATCGCCACCACCAGCCCCACCGCAATTAGCAGCGGGCGATTTCCCCAGCGATCGGCCAACTTGCCCCAAAACATCAGTAGCAGTAGATTTGCGCCGGAACTTAAGCTGGTGTAAATCGTAACCAAACTCACATCCAAACTTAATTCTTTCAGCAGGTAGATATTAAAAAAAGGCGCGCTGAGATTAACTGCAAATGTCCACACGCTGAAGTAAAGAATAAACATTAAGAAATTAGAATCTTTCAGCACAGAAGGCACAAAATCTGTTAGTTGCTTTTCTTTTTTCTCTGTAAGTTGATCGTTCTTTGCATCTTTTTTGTATACCTGGGGATTCACATCAACCATGAAGAATTGACACCCCAAACTAATCATTCCCGCCAAAACACCCACCAATAAAACAATACCGTAGCCAAAAATTGGATCGGCGCCCCAAGTTGACACGCCCCATCCCATCAACGGCACTCCCAGCAAAGTGATGAAGCTAACAGCACTGTTGCGAAAGCCAAAATAGCGTCCCCGCAAGCGCTGAGGAACCACAGCAGCCATCCAACTGAACCAGCTAGAATTGGCAAAAGCTGCCAGCACACTAGCTGCTACAACTGTTAGCAGCGTCCATTGCAGCAGTTGGTGTGAGTCTTGGTGCTGGGAACCCCAAACAATTGCCACCGCCAGCACCAGCCACAACAGCCGCGACACCCCGAAAATCCCTAGGTTGTACCAGTGGCGGCTGGTTGTACGGTCTGCGATGTAGGCTCCTAATGGTTGCAGGAGATTGACCACCATCGGAATAGCACAGAATATACCTATTTCCACGCTGCTTGCGCCGAGTTGCAGCAAGAAGTTGCTCAGCAGCACGCCGGTGGTCGCAGACTCGAAGACACTGGCAAAAACGCCGTCTAGAGTTGAGGCTTTCAGGGTCGATCGAACCTCTTGTTTAGAAATTTTGATATCTGTTTTTGGATATAGAACGAGCTGAGATATTTTCTTGTCTAGTATTTCTGGAGTCTGAACAGATAGAGGTTCATTTAACTGTGCAACTGGTTCAAACATAGTCAATAGATTTTAGATTTTAGATTTTAGATTTTAAATTGTAGAATTGAAGTAACAGGGTTAGATAAAACCAGCCCCACCTTCAAGAGGTTAGCTCGAAAGTAGGACTGGCACGTCCGGGTAATTCATATCAATATAAATGACTTGCAATCGCTAGGACATCAACCGCTTGGGAGATATAAATTTGCTAATTGTCAAAAAGTAGGTTGTAGGGCTTAACAAGGAAGCGATCGCAGCATTTCGCCTGCCAAAAATTGCTCGAATTCCGCCTCAAACAAGCGGCCCCAAGGGCCAAAACAAATTTCGCGCGAGCTCCTCGACTCGGCTCTCACATCTTTACGGCTAGCTAAATCTATAGAATGAAGGACGATCAACTTGCCGAGTAGACCGGCTGCTAACTATTTGTACCTAATTCCTGGAAGCCGTTTGTTCAGTCCCAGCGCTGGCGATCGAGATTCCGGGTTGTTTATGGAAATCCCCCGCACGTGCCCGTAAGGGTCTGAGTCGGTTGTTGGCGATCCTCTACGAGGGCTTCGCTAACGCACCTTAAAAAAAGTGTGGCTGCGATCGGCAACTGCTAGGACAAAATTATTACTTGACAAAATTTACGCTAAATGCTGATAATAGCAAACCCTAGAATTAAACTTAAGTGTTTGAGGGGTATCAGTGCTAAGGCGTGATGTCGATCGCCGGCAACTTTACGTATTTCTGCATTTGAGCGTGACCAAAACTCAACCTGTATCCGGGTATACATTGCCAGTATTTGCCTGTGCGGCAGCACTTGCAGCTTTGCGGTGCTTGCGTGAGGGTATTCAGTCTCTAGAGAGCGTATCAATAAATTTACTGGAACCGCAAATAACGGCAGAAATTCCGATCGAACAGGTGTCTGTACTCAAAACAGGTACCGCTTTAGGAGTGACTCGCTCCGATCCGGGGGACAATCTCGATCTGACTCGCAATACCCCCGTTTGGGCAATGGTGGAATTGGGGAATTGGGAAGAGGGAGAGCAGATTGTGATTCTCGGCGGTGAAGGTATAGGGCGTCACACAGTCGGTGGAGGGGCGGCGATCTATGATTACGCAATGCGACTGTTGCGATCGAATCTGAGCCGAGAACTCTCACCGTCCGAAAAAATTACTGTCACCCTGATTCTGCCGTCTGGTCGGCAACTAGCCACCCGCACCTCTAACGAAGCTTTCGGCGTGGTAGAAGGACTTTCGCTGCTGGGTACAACTGGCATTTCTCAACCGCTGAGTGCCCCTGGACAGTTGGAAGTCTACCGCGAACAACTGCAACAAAAAGCCGAACTGTTTGACTGTTTGGTTTTCTGCATCGGCGAAAACGGTTTGGATTTGGCCCGACAACTGGGGATTAATCCCGATCGGCTCGTCAAAACCGCTAATTGGCTGGGCCCGCTGCTGGTAGAAGCAGGATATCAGGGCGTGCAGTCAATTTTGCTGTTTGGCTATCACGGGAAACTGATGAAATTGGCTGCGGGGATTTTTCACACTCACCACCACCTCGCTGACGGGCGCAGGGAAATTCTCACAGCTTACTGTGCTAAGGCCGGAATGCCCGCGGATGCGTGTTCCGCAATTTTTGCCGCAGCGACAGCCGAAGAGGCTTTGGGGCAACTGCGGGCTTTAGACGCCGAGTTTGGGAGCAATTGGGTCGATCGAATTTACGGCGACATCGCCCGACAAATAGACTTGCGGTCATCGGATTGCATTTTTACTCACACTAACTTGCACATCCCCGTGGGATCGGTGATGTTCGGGCGCGATCGCAAAATTATTGTTAAAAGTGATATAGGAGATACATTTTTGACCCAAATTTGTTAATGTAGTGTGAATATCCCTGAATTCGGTTTAAAACATCGCTCAGGGATAATATTTAACAAGTAATAATTCTTTGTCCCTAGACCTTAATTATACTAGGTTGCTTGGGGACGCAGTTTTTGAGGCCATAGTTCAATTAATTAGGGTAAGGATTTAAGTAAATCTATGCTTGCCCTCGACCCTATTAATCGACTACGAGCGCTGACTGCAATCTAGTATAAATAAGATTTATTCCTAGCGACTAATGCTTGCTCGCCTTCCTCAGTCTTGTGGTGAAGCCGCGACAAATACCTCCCCTACTTTCGATCCAATTAGCACTTAGCAATTACGCAATAACCGTGACTACTCAAATAAAAACTGAATCCGACCTCACAAACTCTTTTGTGGAGCAGATAGAGCGCCAGATTATCGTGATTCTCGACTTCGGTTCGCAATATTCCGAACTGATTGCTCGTCGCATTCGCGAAACTCAAGTATATTCCGAAGTTATTTCTTACCGGACTACGGCAGAACAGTTAAAAGCTATCAATCCTAAAGGAATTATTCTTTCAGGAGGCCCGAGTTCTGTATACGATGAAAAAGCACCCCACTGCGACCCAGAAATTTGGAATTTGGGAATACCGGTGTTGGGAGTGTGTTACGGGATGCAGTTGATGGTAAAGCAGCTCGGAGGCACGGTTGAGCGCTCTAAATTAGCGGAATACGGCAAGGCCTCGCTATTTATTGACGATCCTACGGATTTGCTGACAAATGTCGAAGAGGGCAGCACGATGTGGATGAGCCACGGAGACTCGTGTACTCAACTGCCGACGGGTTTTGAGATCCTCGCTCACACGGACAATACTCCATCTGCTGCTGTTGCTAACCACGAGAAAAATTTGTACGGGGTTCAGTTTCACCCAGAAGTAGTTCACTCGATCGGGGGAATAGCTTTAATTCGCAATTTTGTTTACCACATTTGCGAGTGCGAACCGACTTGGACGACTGCTACTTTTGTAGAGCAATCGATTCGCGAAATTCGAGAGCAAGTCGGAGAGAAACGAGTTTTGCTGGCTCTATCGGGCGGTGTAGATTCTTCTACTTTGGCTTTCTTGCTGCACAAGGCGATCGGCGACCAACTTACCTGTATGTTTATCGACCAAGGGTTTATGCGGAAGTATGAACCAGAACGGTTGGTAAAGTTATTTAAAGAGCAATTCCACATTGATGTTGAGTATGTTAATGCTCGCGAACGCTTTTTAGCTCAACTTGAAGGGATTACCGATCCGGAAGTAAAACGCAAGCGGATCGGTCATGAATTTATCAACGTATTTGAAGAAGAATCGAAGCGCCTGGGTCCCTTCGACTACCTGGCACAAGGTACTCTTTATCCTGATGTGATTGAGTCGGCTGACACTAATGTAGACCCGAAAAGTGGCGAGCGAGTTGCTGTTAAAATTAAAAGCCACCACAACGTCGGCGGTTTGCCGAAAGATTTGCGATTTAAGCTGATTGAACCGCTGCGAAAACTGTTTAAGGATGAGGTGCGAAAAGTCGGCCGGTCGATCGGGCTTCCCGAAGAAATCGTGAATCGGCAACCTTTCCCCGGCCCGGGATTGGCGATTCGGATTATAGGAGAAGTTACCTCCGAGAGACTAAATATTTTGCGGGATGCTGACTTCATTGTTCGCCAAGAAATTAACCGACACGGATTGTACGGCGAACTTTGGCAAGCTTTTGCAGTTTTGCTACCGATTCGCAGTGTAGGGGTGATGGGCGATCAGCGCACTTATGCTTACCCGATCGTTCTGCGGTTTATTAAGAGTGAAGACGGGATGACGGCTGATTGGGCGCGGGTTCCTTACGATTTGTTGGAACTGATCTCGAACCGGATTGTGAATGAAGTTAAGGGCGTGAACCGGGTGGTTTACGATATTACTTCTAAGCCACCGGGAACGATCGAGTGGGAGTGATTTGTAGTTAGCGATTAAGTAGGCGGACTAATTTTTTTGTCTGTCTACTTATTTTGATTTTGGATAAAAGGGCGATTCCCTTTGGGATAGCTACGCTTCACGGGCTTCAGGGGATGGGGGAGTGGGAAGGGCGATCGCTTTTATAGAACCCATTTGACATTTTTTACTGTATTGAAGTAAAGTGACTGCAAAATTCGTATCCAGCAGTTATGCCATACTCTACCAGCCTCACCGACGAAGAGTGGATCATCCTCAAATACTTGTTTTTTCCGGTTGTGACAAGGTAGGGGAAGAGAACGGGCAAATGCTTGGATAGAGACGTGCGAAATCCTCGTCAGTAATTTTGAGAGAACTCTGGTTGATGCGAGTACCAAGGTTAATCTTTGTTTTAGTTTTATTACAAGACTTCGGACAGTTTTTGATAACCAACCGTAGAATATGGCTTTGAAGGCGATTCGGCAATCGGACTACCAAGGAAAAATCAAGGGTTTCAGACTAGAAACTAAAAACTCTCCGGACTATTGTTATTAGGCTGATGCCGATAAGGATTGCAGCCGCTTCGAGATCAAATGGGTTCTATAAACGTTCGCCAGTTGAGCTACGATCGCACTTTTTAACGTGCTTAGCTTCAACTCCACTCCTGTTGTTTGAGTAAAAAGTTTTATTATAATTTAAGCGCACTCAGCAAAAAATATTTTACGGAGGAATCTAATGATTATAACAAGAATAACTCAAAGATATCAACGGCACCTGTTGACTTGTAGTTGGGTGGTTTCTTTAGGTTTTTTACTATTCTCACCTGCTGCTACAGGACAGCAAATTACTCCGGCTCCCGATGGCACAGGAACTGCTGTTAATGGCTCCGACAATCAATTTAACATCAACGGGGGACAGCTCTCAAAAGACGGCACTAATCTCTTTCATAGCTTTCAGCAGTTTGGACTCAAAGACGGTCAAATTGTTAATTTTATTTCCGATCCGAATATCCGCAATATTTTAGGGCGAGTTGTGGGTGGCGATGCTTCTTATATTAACGGTTTAATTCAAGTAATAGGCGGTAATTCTAACTTATTTTTGATGAACCCAGCGGGAATTGTTTTTGGTTCCAACGCTCAACTGAACGTGCCTGGTTCATTCTTGGCAACGACAGCAACCGGAATCGGATTCGGCAACAATTGGTTTCAGGCAGTTGGCGTTAATGAATACGCTATGCTGATAGGAACGCCAAGCACTTTAAATTTTGGTACAGCTCAGCCAGGGGCGATCGCAAATTTCGGTCAACTGCGCGTACCGTCCGGGCAAACGCTAGCTTTAGTAGGCGGAACAGTTTTCAGCCCCGGTACTTTGTCAGCACCGTCCGGGCAAATTGCGATCGCATCGGTACCCGGACAAAACTTAGTCCGCATTTCTCAAGCAGGACATCTCCTGAGTTTAGAAATTTCCCCCTCTTTTAATCTAGATTCTGATTCTGTGCCGTTGAGTCCCCTCACTCTGTCCCAACTGCTGACAGGAGGTAGCAGCAACGCTACAGGCGTTACAGTTAACAGCGACGGAAGCGTACAGCTAACAAATTCCGACTTGCAGGTAGAAGCTGGCGATGTCGCGATCGCCGACACTCAGGCAACAGGTGCGAACCAAAATTTAGCAGTGTCTGCTCAAACGGCTACTGTGTCAGCCGCGCGTAACCTGACCCTAGTAAACAGGCAATTACAAACAGCCGGTGACTTGAAATTGCAAGCGGGGGAAGCTGTCCGCATTCGCGACAGCGCGGCTAACTCTTTTGTTACTGATGTGGGTGGAAACCTAACCGTGCAGGGCGATCGCCAAATAGACATCCAGGCTCACAATCACTCCCAAAGCTTACTGAGCGCTGGCGGCCGCATCACACTTACCAGTAACGGTACTGTATCCGGTGATGCCCTCTTTAGAGCTGGCAGCGATTTCTCAATTGCCACACTTCAAGGTAGCCCCGGCAACTTCGCAAGTTCAGGCGGTTCTACGATCGTCTCAGGCGGAAACGTCTCTTTTGGTAATTACGCAGGCGCTTCTCTGGGAGTGCAAGCCCAAGGCACGATCGCATCCGGTGATATCGCTATCAGTTCCGCATCTAGCGATCAACCGCAGTTGGTTTTTACGGCTGGCAACCTACCCACTCCCCTCACTGAAAACAGCACTCTAGCACCCGCGAGTTCTTCACCTGCCAGCATTCAAGTTGGCAATATCGCGATCGCAGGTTCAGTTTTTTTAGGCGCTGCAAACAGCATTCAAGCAGCATCTATTACTTCAAATGGGGGAGATCTCACGCTGGTAGCGTCCGGGGACATCGCAGCGGAAAACCTGGATACTTCAACTTTAACGGGCAATGCCGGCAATATTACCCTCTACAGCACGGGGGGAAGCATCAATACGAGCGCCAGCACCTTGAACGCTTCCTCGATAGCCGGTAACGGTGGGTCAATTTTCCTATATGGGACAAACGCGATCGCCGCCGGTGGAATTACAACCTCTAGCTTCCTTGGAAACGGAGGCAAAGTGACCCTTTATGGAGAAGGCAACATCAGTGCCGACAACATCGATACTGGCGGAATCGCGGCAGGCGAGATCAGCTTGCTTAGCAATCGAGGTGCGATCGACACCGGGGCCAGCAGTCTGAACGCGCTCGCTAGCAACGGACGTGGTAACATCTCTCTCAACGCTTACGGCAATATAGCAACGGGAAATATTGTCTCTAGCGGTGGCAACATTACCCTCAGCAGTCAAGCAGGTGCGATCGGCGTCGGCGATCTCAACTCTGGCAGCGGTAGTGCAGGTGGGGATGTCGGGCTTTTGGCATTTGGTAGCATTGCAGTCGGAAACATTGTCTCAAACGGTGGCAATATCGGCCTCAATAGTCTCAGCAGCAACAACAGCAGCATCAGCGCTAGGAATTTTGATTCGAGTTCTAACAGAGGAGTGGGAGGCGCGATCGAACTCAAAGCTGGTGACGGTGATACTGGGGGTGACATTGTGACTGGTAATATAACCTCCGGTGGCGGCCGCATTTATGTGTTGAGCGGTGGTTACTTTAACACAGGAAATAGTACCCTAAATTCTAGCTATAGCCCAGCAGTTGGCGGTGAGATCAAAGTAAGGGCAGTGCCTATAACTCTAGGAAATCTCATTTCTGGAGGTGGCTCGATTAACTTAATCTCAGGCGGCCTCAACGTCAGTGGGGTAATAAATTCTAGTTCCAGCACGGGGAAAGGTGGCGTAATCCAGATTGTAGGAAGCGATGTTAGTGTCAGAGATATTATTTCCGGCGATAGCGCGATTGGTTTTCGGAATGAGCCACTTGGGGGAATCACGCTTAATATTGGCGCTTTAAATTCTACATCTGCCCAAGGGATGGGTGGCAATATAGAGGTGAAGGCGTTTAATTTAACTACTGTAGGCAACATAACTTCTGGGGGTGGCGCGATTCTCCTTCAAGGGGAATCCAGTTTTAGTGCCACCGGAGACAGAATAGATTCGAGCACGAGCGCAGGAGTTGGGGGTAATATTGTACTCCGCTCCTACACAGATATCACTGTAGCGGGTTCTATCCTCTCTGGAGGTGGCAACATCAGTTTGCTTAGCTCTGGTGGCAGTATTAATGCCAAAAACAGCTTCCTCACCTCTGTCGCTCCGATGGGTATACCAGATGGAAACATCACTTTGCAAGCTAGGAACGCGATCGCTCCGGGTACTATCCTCAGCTATGAGGGTACGATTTGCCTCGCTACTAGCAGTAATGACCCCAACAGCATTGATACCAGTGGCAGCCGATTAATATCTCTGGTCGATCCTACCCTTGTTTTGGGCAGTCCACCATTAGCTCTTTGGCGAGGTCTCGGCTTTGGGAGTGGTGGGTATGCTCCCACACTACCGCCAGAACCACCAGCACTCGCAGCACTCGCACCACCTGCGATTCAATTCCCTGCGATCGCACCTCTAGGCTTAGGTGTATCACAACCAGAGAATCCTTCTGGTTCCTCTGGGTTAACTCCCACGCTGCCGCCAGAAATAGGCGTGCTAGAACCATCAGAATTTCCTTCCCCTGGGTTAACTTCCACGCTGCCTGCAGAAAGGGGCGTGCCAGAACCACTACGTCTCCCAACCACCACATCACTCGTACCAACGCTTGCAAACTCAGATGCAATACCAACTGCGGCAGCCACTGTACCTGTCTCAGTGCAAGTCTCTAATACACAGCCAGAAAATCCTAATACCCTTGCCGCTCAAAAATTGAGCCAGCTTAATGGGGATCGAAATCGCGAACCGCAAAACTTAGCAAGCCTGACACCTAGTGCCGCTCAATGCTTAACTGAGGAACAATTACTGGGGCAGCAAGCAGGATTACCTCTCCCGACTGCGCCAACCCCAAAAGACTACAGCAAAGCGATCGCCTGCTACCAGCAGAATTTAGAGCTGGCGAGAGTTGGACGCGATCGCGCTAGGGAAGGCTACGCCCTCAACAATCTAGGCGCGACTTACTACGCGATCGGAGATTATGAAAAAGCAATTTCTTACCACCAGCAGCGCTTAGCACAAGCTGAATCCAGGGCCGATTTATTTGGAAAGGGACAAGCTTTTATTGGTTTGGGAGCTGCTTACGGCGCGATTGGCAATTATAAAAAAGCAATCGAATACTACGAGCAAAGTTTGGAAGTAGCGCATTCCCTAAAATCGGCTGATTTAGAAGCGAGTGTCCTAAGAAATTTGGGATTAGTTTACTATGCCCAAAAAGAGTATACAAGGGCAGTTGAATATCAAGAGCAAAGTTTAGCGATCGCTAAACAGCAGCGCGATCGCCGAGGCGAAGCTCTTGCTTTGAGCAATTTGGGATTAGTACACTATTCCCTAACCGATTATGCCAAAGCAATTGATGAGCAGAAACAAAGTTTAGCGATCGCCTCAGCACTGGGCGATCGCTTCGTTCAAGGTCGTGCTCTAGAGAATTTAGGAATTGCTTACTATGCTGTCAAAAATTATCCTCAAGCGATTGAGTCTCACCAACAAAGTTTAGCCATTGCCAGAGAACTGAGCGATCGCCACGCCCAAGGCCGCGCACTCACCAATTTAGGTGACGCTTTATACAAAGCAAAGCAACCAGCCGAAGCTATCAAAGCTTTATTTTCAGCCATTGAAATTTGGGAATCTCTGCGGTCAAATTTAGAAAATAACGACCTCAATTTAGTTTCCATTTTTGAAACCCAAGAAACAAGTTATAGTACGTTGCAAGAAGTGCTTGCTAATCAAAATCAGCATAAGAAAGCGCTAGAAATAACAGAGCGGGGACGGGCGCAAGCTTTTGTTAGATTATTGACCAACCGTTTTTCTTCCCAGTCAGCACAGGCTACCCTAAAGTCATCTGAAAGTCAAATAAAACCGCTCACCATCCAGGAAATTCAGCAAATCGCTAAACAACAAAATTCCACTTTGGTTTCTTACTCGATTATCAAAGAAGTTAGAGAAGCTGATGGTCAAAGAAAGCTGCAAGATTCAGAACTTTATATCTGGGTAATGCAGCCGACCGGAAAAATTGACTTTCGTCGCATCACTTTGAAAGGTTTGGTTGAGGAAAAAACTTCATTAAAAGCCTTGATTACTGAAGGTCGTTGCTTCATCCCCAGTTGCCTGCGAAACAAGCAGCGCTCCCAACCAGCTACAAATCCCACCCCAACCCGGCCTATTGTCGAGCAACGATTTTTAAACCCGTCATTGCAAGAGCTTTATCAACTACTGATCGAACCAATTGCTGACCTTCTACCTCAATATCCAGCGTCGCGAATTACCTTTATTCCTCATGAATCTTTGTTCTTAGTTCCCTTTGCCGCGTTGCAAGATACTTCGGGAAACTACTTGATAGAAAAACATACTATTTTAACAGCACCTTCAATTCAAGTGCTGTCTTTAACAAAGAAACAGCAACAGCTTGCTTCAGGAAAAGGTGCGCTAGTCGTTGGGAATCCTACCATGCCAAGTGTTGCCTTTACGACAAACCAACCTCCTCAACAACTGTCATCACTCCCACACTCTGAAGCCGAAGCGATCGCGATCGCTCAGATTTTGAATGCTGAACCGCTCACAGGCGACAAAGCGACAAAAGTAGCAGTTTTACAGCAAATAGAGCGATCGGGCATCGTGCATTTAGCAACTCACGGCATCCTGGATGACGTGGAGGGATTGGGGGTACCTGGAGTCATCGCACTTGCCCCAAGCAAGGATGACAGTGGTTTACTCACTGCTAGCGAAATTTTCAATTTGAGGTTGAATGCCGAACTCGTCGTTTTGAGTGCTTGCAATACGGGTCGCGGTCGTATTACAGGTGATGGCGTCATTGGTTTATCGCGCTCGTTTATTGCAGCAGGCGTTCCGAGTGTTGTAGTTTCTCTGTGGTCAGTATCTGACGAATCAACAGCCGAGTTGATGGCGGAATTTTATCGACAGATGCAGCTAACGCCTGATATTGCCCAAGCGCTGCGGAAGGCCATGCTGGTGACATTGGTCAAACATCCTAATCCTGTAGATTGGGCCGCTTTTACCCTCATTGGCGAAGCAGAGAAACGTTAACCCGGAAAAGCTGATTTCCTGTCGTCACGAGGTAGTTCTTCCTATGAAGGTCTGAAACTTTTGCACAGCAGGAAGTTCAGACTCGTGAAAGACGAAAATTATCACGGTGTGATGGTCAAAGGGCGGAAGGTGGGTTGTAATTGTTCCACCGCTGCCTTGGTTTGAATGTTGTGACTTCGATCACTGGTAACACGGACTTGGTTCACCGAATATTTTCAGTATTATCACGGAAAAAAACCAGCACCATCACTTGCTCTTAGGAGAAACCACGAGATGATTAAGGTGTCGAGTTCAAAATAATCCCATGTTTCAAGTTAATCTTCTCCCCGGCGCTATCAACGAATTAATTGCCACTGTCACCGATACTCACCGCGTTACCAAAGCTGACCGCTACGGCATGATGGCCGCTATCCTCGATGAGTCCATCAGTGAAGAAGAACGTGGCTCACTCGATCGTCTGATTCGCTCCCTGGTCAAAGGTCGGATTCAAGTCAGTGATGAACTCTCCATCGTCTCGTAAGCAGAAAGCTCGTTGAGAACTCGACACTCTACAACAGCTTTCGATTGGGAAAGTTTAGACCAGTCACTGATATTGCGATCGCCCTATACAAGGATAGCTTTTTGTATAATGCACTTTTGACATAGACGATTAGCGTTCGCAACTTCATAAACATTATGACGGATACCATCCAGCATCTCATTGAGCCACACATTCAAGATTTGGGTGGATTCCAAGCCCGCCGCTTGCTTCCCTCAGACGTTTTAGCACTGGTAGGCCCGTTCATCTTTTTTGACCATCTGGGCCCTGCGGTGTTTCCACCCGGTCGGGGCGTGGATGTCAGACCGCATCCGCACATCAACTTAGCAACCGTCACCTACCTGTTTGAAGGGGTTTTGCTGCATCGTGATAGTGTCGGCAGCGTTCAAGAAGTCCGTCCCGGTGCGGTGAACTGGATGACTGCAGGGCGAGGCATTGTCCACTCTGAGCGCACGCCTGATGACGATCGCAGCAAAGAAGCCATCCTGCATGGCATCCAAACCTGGATAGCACTTCCCGATGAATACGAAGAAACCGACCCCTGGTTTCGGCATCATCCGGCAACTGAACTGCCTGCTTGGGAGGACGCAGGAGTTTCATTCACCCTAATTGCGGGTGAGGCCTATGGTCGTACTTCGCCAGTTCAAATATTTTCACCCATGATTTATCTGGACGTGCAACTAACTGCGGGAAGAGAATTTACCTTACCGGGCCATTACAGCGAACAGGCGGTTTACAGCGTAACAGAGGGGCTTGTGATCGATGGAATGCCTCTGGAACAACATCGGTTGGCAGTTCTCAATTCCGGCACTGAAGTAAACATTTCTGCTTCAGGCAAGGCTCGTTGTATTGTGATTGGCGGTGAACCTGTTGGTGAGCGCCATAAGTGGTGGAATTTTGTTTCGAGCCGCCACTCGCGCATTGAGCAAGCTAAACTCGATTGGAGAGAGGGACGCTTTGCTCAGGTTCCTCAAGAGACAGAATTTATCCCGCTGCCAGAAGAGCCACCTTCTCAAGCAGAGCAACCGTTGTGAATAACCGCAGGGATTTAAATTAAAAAACAGTTTTTTGATTCAGAATTCGTCTTTTTTACCTGACGGGGTTGTCACCCCGTCAGATTGGTGGATTGACAGCCGGGACAAATCATAAATTTTTTTACTTGATTAGAGCTTTTGTTTATACCATAAATATGCAACGCTCATTAAGTAGGTGAGAATATGGTAGGAATGATTGATTAATTTGCCCTAGAATTTTAGGATGGTAATTATATGAAGTCTGAGCGAGCGCTCGCAATACCTGAGACTCTGGAGGGTTGACGAATATTTGCATTGGGAATCCGAGTTCCGGGTGAACCCGTCCCTAAAGGATTGGAATGCTTTCGTAACTATCGGCCTATATTCCGCTTCATTTGATCTAGTTCTTCGTCTGCTTCCCAGCGTTGAAACTTTTCTTCTAAAGGATCGGCCGCATTAAAACTATTATAATTTGAACTCTGATTCCAACCCTTTGTATCCCAATTCTGCTCTGTTTTAGTGGTAGTGCGAGTTGCAGCTTCTGCAGCTTTTGCTCGGACTTCTTTTCGCCGTACTTGAATTTGGCGGTACAGTTCTTTTGCTTTTTCAATCCGTTCTTTGCAGCCTTGCATTTGACCCCAGCGCTGATTTCCCTGACGCAGCAAAGCTGCTTGCCGCTCTTGGGCGGCTTGAGCTAAATCGAGCCTTTGAGCAGCTTTAGCTTTGTTGATGCGATCGTTCCAGCGCTGAATTTCTTGAGCGGCGGAGAGAATTTCGGCTTGCAGTTTTTTCTCTTGTTTTTGGATATCGAGAATCAGCCGCAAAGTGTCTTCTTCTTGTTCCTTCAGTTGTTCTTCTATTGCCTGCAATTCCAGATGGGGATTGCTACGCAAAAATTCTTCTAATCTGGTTTCTAGAAAGCGGCTGAAATCATCAAATAAGCCCATTTGTTATTAGTCCTATGTTATTAGTTATTGGTTATTTGTTGTTAGTTGTTAGTTTTTCGCAGTTGAGATTCCCCAGTGATTAATTTATTAGCTACTACCAACTGACAACTGACAACTGACAACTAACAACTGACAACTGACTAATTAAAATTTTTGGCCGACAAAAACCGATCGCACATCTCCTCCCTTGCGAATCACAGCTTCTTGATTTTTGATTTCTGCCAGCGTCCAACCGCTAGCGCCGATGCTTTCGCCTACATAAATTCTGCGGGCTACGCCGTCTACTTCAAACAAAGCAGCCGATCGATCGCCCAACTCCAAAATCCCTACCAACGTGTGCGCGGAAGTCGGGGCGCTGCTGAGGGCCGGTGCGGATTGCTGGGGCGCGGGCGCCGATTGCTGGGCTGGGGGCGCTGGTGCCGGTTCGGTTTCGCGAGCCAAAATCTTTGGCTGGGGAGACTCCGAGGGGGAAGGGGAAGCAGCGAGGGGAGAGCGAGTGCCCGCAGCGGCGAGCGCACGACCCGAGGCTGGAGCAGCAGGCGAGGGGGAAACAGCAGCCGTTTGAGGAGCCGCCGGAGCCGCCGGAGCCACAGTCACCTGAGCGGGGGGAGGGATGACTACGACTTGAGGTGCTGGTGCTCCCGGCTGCGAGGCAGCTTGTTCCAGGGCATTAGCAATGCGGTTGACTGCGGTCGAAAGACCTGCGGTTGCCGGCGGCGCGCCGGAAATTGGAATGCTCGGCAGCGTCCCTGGGGTGGGGGCTCCGGGAACTCCTGCAAGTTGGGGGTTAGCTTTGGGTGCTTTTTTTTGTTCGATCGCTTCTAGCGAGCGCTGCACGTATTCCACAAACGGGGTGTCTGGTGCTGTTTTGCCACTTGCTGCGGGTGTCTCTGGTGCGGGGGCAGCGGGCAAGCGCACGAGTCCCGACCTGCTTGCGAGCCACAACCCCATGACTAGCAGCAGCGACCCAAATGCTGCTCCCAGCAGCATTCTGTCGAATGATTGTTTGGACTGCTGTTTTTTGGCTGTTTCTAGGGCAACTTGGCGGGCGATCGCTTCTACGTCTTTTTCGTCCCGCTGCGGATGGGGGGGTGCCAACTGCGACAAAACTATTTGAGGTACTGAGATCGACTTGAGCGCCACGAATTCTGGCTGCACGGGCTCGGATGGCAGTCCGCCGCTACCGTCGAATGCTCGATCGACTCCTTCAAACAGTTCGTCCATCAACTGATCGGCGTAGGACTCTACTGCCACTGCTTCGGCTGGCACTGTTTCCACCGTCGCCCTCACGGCGATCGGCTCTGACGCTGATTCCAAAGACATCTGTTTGGCGATTACTTTTTGAGGCATAGTTTTCTGTTTGCTCCCGCTCCTCGACAACCCTGAGATTCTCAACTTCAGACTTCTACAGGATACTTGTGATGTTGACCAATTCTTGGCTCCGAACAGGTCAATTGTATCTCACTCATCACCCTATTTTTAGTCCTCGGCCAACTTACTTTGCCCGATCGACTTTTTTTTACCTGTTTTGGGCCTTTTCGCCCTTGTTTTCTGCTGCCAGTCTTATTTGCTTACGCTGACTTTCCCTGCATATTCTACTGCTTTTGTCAACCCCTCCCTCCGGGCCTTCACAGTTTTTGACATACAGCTTTACTTGAGGCGATCGCAAAAAAAGCGGGTTTTTTGCCGCTGTTTCCGATCGCCTTGCAGCTTTAACAAGGATTTCAGACTTTTACTCTTCTTAAGTTTGTTGGTCTGTTTGCTTGAGAGTAGTCACAGGCGAGCCATTTTATAACTTTAATAGTACCTAGCTTCATCACACTTAGGTAATAAATTGTCAAAGGTTGCTAAATCGTCGGCTAAATAAGCATTATTCCTAATAGTTTTTCAACACTATTAGGAATATAAAAAATATTAAGTTGTGTCAACATATATTGGTTTCAACATGGAATTTTTTCACTCATAATTTGCCTAGCTCCTGTCATTGTGAGCAGGAGCTAAACACAACACTCGGACAACCCAAATTAACCCACCCGTTCGGCCAATTCCAACCAGCGCTCAGTCGCCCGATCGATCTGCTGCGTCAACTGAGCCAAGCGATCCGATAACTTCTTCACCTCTGTAAACCCGCTCGGAGCATTGTGAGACAACCTCTTCTCAATCTCTTGTTTCTCAGCTTCCATCTGCGGAATTTGGCTTTCTAGTTGTTCGTACTCCCGCTTATCATTGAATGAAACTTTAGTAGATTTTTGACTAGAAGTTGGGGCTTTTGAATTGTTAGATTCAGCGGTGCGTGTAAGTTTTTCTTTTTCTTTTTGCCCTTTTATTTCCTTGGCTTCTTCGGCTTTTTTGTAGTCTAAATAGACAGAATAATTGCCGGGATACAAGCGCAAATTGCCGCCGGGTTCCAAGGCGAAAACCATGTCGATCGTGCGATCGAGAAAATAGCGATCGTGGGACACCACAATTACGCAGCCGTTAAAATCTTCCAGATAATCCTCCAAAACCGCCAAAGTCTGCACGTCCAGGTCGTTTGTCGGTTCGTCCAAAATCAGCACGTTCGGCGCACTCATCAGCACTTTCAACAGAAATAATCGGCGCTTTTCCCCGCCCGAAAGTTTGTTAATCGGTGCATACTGTTGGTTCGGTGGAAACAGAAACTTCTCCAACATTTGAGAAGCGGTAATGATTTCCCCATCCGCCGTTTGCACCAACTCCGCCACACTTTTCAAGTATTCAATAACTCGCTGGTCTTCATTGGGCGTCAAATCCTCTGAATGCTGGTCAAAATAACCGATATGAATGGTTGTGCCAATTTCGACTGTACCCGAATCCGGCTGAATGCGTCCGGTGATGATATCCATCAGCGTCGATTTTCCCGCACCGTTGCAGCCAATAATTCCTATCCGGTCTTCGGGAGTGAAATTGTAGGTAAAATCTTTAATTAAAGTGCGATCGCCGTAAGCTTTACTGATATTCAGTAACTCAATCACTTTCTTACCAATCCGGCGGCCCGCTGTCGCAATTTCGACTTTGCCGTTGGCTGTTTTGAACTCCTGGGCTCGCATATCTTTAATGCGATCGATCCGAGCTTTTTGCTTGGTACTGCGTGCCTTCGGCCCGCGTTTGAGCCATTCCAATTCGCGCCGCAATACACCCGCGTGTTTGCGAACTGTGCTGGCTGCGGATTCTTCAGCTAAGGCTTTTTTCTCCAAGTAATAAGCGTAATTGCCAGCATAATTGTAAAGGTCGCCGCGATCGATCTCCAGGATGCGATTGGTAACGCGATCAAGAAAATAGCGATCGTGCGTAATCAGCAGCAAAGCACCGCGATAGCCGTTCAAATAGTTCTGCAACCACTCCACAGACAGCGCATCCAAGTGGTTTGTCGGTTCATCCATCAGCAACACATCGGGCTCGGACAACAAAGCGGTTGCTAAGGCAATTCGTTTGCGGTAGCCGCCGGACAAGTCGGCAATTTTCGCATCAAAATCCTCAATCCCCAACTTGGTCAAAATCAATTTCGCCTTGGTTTCCAAGTCCCACGCATCCACCTCATCGATGCGTTCAGAGACTGCTGACAGACGCGCCATCAACTTGTCTGTATCGCCTTTGCCGTGAGACAGTTGATCGGAAATTTCCTCGTATTCCCGCACTAAAGCCATTTGTTCGCCGCTGTCGGCAAATACTTGCTCTAAGACAGTGTGATTTTCGTCTAAATCCGGCTGTTGGGGGAGATAGACAATTGTAGACCCTGGATTGACCCAGCGATCGCCAGAGTCGATCGACTCCATACCCGCAATCATTTTCAGCAGGGTTGATTTCCCGGAACCGTTTGTGCCGATGAGTCCGACTTTATCGCCTTCATCCAGGCTGAAACTGGCATCTGTCAAGAGTTCCTTGATGCCGAAGTCTTTTTTGATCGATCGCAGAGTAAAAATAGTCATCTGTATAGAAAGTCATTTACCTGACTTAGTTTAACGCAAGTTCGATCGAGTCCGGCTGCATCGATATGGTCGATTGTTCCGATGAAACTTCTTCAAGACAAGGGCGAACTCGATTTTTCCGACTATCTAAATCTTGATAAATGTTAAGAATAGGAGATTTGATGGCGAGTAAGAGGAGCGGAGGTAGACCGAGAAAATCTGTTGGCCGTCGTTGACATCTAATCTAAACGGCTTATTATACCGCTATTGGGGTATGATACACCTAATTAGATGTGTAAATTTGGGGTTAATCGCGAGCGAGAGTCTGCTTTGACAAATAAAAACATTATGCGGTAAGCTGTTGCACATTTAAACTGTGATACACGCATTGCCCTTATTTTTGATTTTACGACCCCACTTAATTATTAAT
>NZ_JAUBPS010000138.1:0-5501 GCF_036700865.1 Microcoleus sp. S13C4 | reverse complement strand
TCTCTTGAGCTGCTGTGCCTTCTCAATTGAAAAAATTCCCCGACCATCGTGCTACCTGCGGAATGTGGGTTTTATTTTTAATTAAGAACAGTACGGCTGCTGTTGCTAGCAATAACAGAATTCCGGCTGCACCTGCTAGCGGTTTTGCTGCTATTCCTGTAATCCATTCCGGTGCGCGGCCTGTCGGATTAATTGCGCCTTCTGTATCTACGGTTGTTATACCCCAAATCCAAGCTGCGTGAATGCCGATCGCCAATCCTAAACTGCCATTGTCGGCGATGCGGGCTAATGTTAAAACCATCCCCATCAGCCACAATCCGGGCAGTTGCGGTAGAGTTTCTTTGGCTGCCCAAATTAGGTGGGCGATCGCGAAAATAAAACTGGCGATCGCGGCTGCGATTAGCATTGAGTAATCTTGCTGGAGTATCGTTTGCAAGCAGCCACGAAAGATTAACTCTTCTGTGGCGCTAATCCACAGTGCTAATAACAGAGTCAGCAGACTAGCAGGGTTAATGATTAAAGTCCAAAAATTAATTTTTTCTTCGCCTATTTCTGTGGAATTTTCGCTTTTTTTTAGCTCGATCCAGCCTGCGGTTAATTGCAGACCGAATAAAATTACTAAGCTGATTATTCCTAATCCTAATCCCCGCATTAATGATATCAAAACTGCGGGTTGCCAATCCCAACCCCAGTTAATAAAAGATGTGCTTTCGATCCAACTTGTCGCCCATAAAATGAAGGGGACAATCACGTAGAGGGAAGCTAGTAAAGGTAGTTTTTTGTTTCCCAGGGGTTGGGGTGGATGCCATTTGAGGGCGATCGCCAGCAAAATCGCTGCGGGAAGCCACACAACAATCCAAGTTGAGAAAAACAAGATTATTTTGACAATTGCTGGTATTGACGGCGACAGCAGTCGCAGGTTAGTTATACTATTCCACATTTAATGGGTTGCAACTATAATACTGTTGACTGTTGGCTGTTGGCTGTTGACTGTTAATTCTTAACTAATGACTAATGACTAATAACTAATGACTACCGATCGAGCTTGCGCTGAATTTGCCTCAGAGACTGGTACATTTCGGGCAAGCGGTTGTAGACGGCTGCGGCTTTGAGAAATAGTTTGTGGGGAATTGCTGGAACTCCCGTCACGATCGCCCCTGGTGCAACATCGCTGTGAATTCCGGCTTTAGCAGTGGCGATCGCCCCATCTCCGATTTTGGCTTGATTGGCAATTCCCACTTGACCTGCCAAAATTACATTGTTGCCAATTTTTACTCCGCCGGCCATGCCAACGTGAGCAGCAAACGCGCAATTTTTTCCTACTTGACAGCCGTGACCTACGTGTACTAAATTGTCGATTTTTGTATTTTGGCCGATGCGGGTTTCTCCGACAGCGGGCCTGTCGATCGTGCTGTTGCAGCCAACCTCAACGCCCTCTTCTAGTACAGTGCAGCCAGACTGCTCCATTTTCACCCATCCTGTGGCTGTCGGCACAAACCCAAAACCTTCGCTGCCGATCGCCGCACCGCTGTGAATCACGCAATTTGCTCCGATGCGAGTACGTTCGTGAATGACACAATTAGCGTGTAAAACAGTGCCTTCGCCTATTTCCGCATCTGGGTAAATTACGACATTTGGATGAATGCAAACGTTGCTGCCAATTTTGACTTTTGCTTGAATAACGGCGTGGGGGCCGATATAGACATTTTCACCAATTTCTGCTGAGGGGTGAACGACGGCTGAGGGATTAATTTCGGATGCTGGGCGAAACGGTTGATAGAAAATGGCGATCGTTTCAGCAAACAGTAATCGCGGATCTGCTGCGGCAATCCAAGCAATGTTGCGATCGGTACATTGAGCTTGGAGGCTTTCATCTAAGGGTAAAATTAAAGCCGAAGCATTTGTAGTGGCTGTATGAACGGCAAATTTAGCACCTTCTATGTAACTGATTGTGCCCGATGCAGCTTCATCGACAGGGGCCGCGCCTGTAATTTCTGGATCGGTAGCCACCCACGCTGTGAAAGTGCGACTGGTGGCCAAGTTAAGTTTTTGTACTATTTCGCTAAACTTCATCTATAAAAATTTGTTGTTAACACAGATCGATCATAGTTAAAAATACCAGGTTTGGAGCACGATCTCAGCAGTTGCCATTTAAAAAACAAAAACCCCGGTTTCTTGAAGAAGTCGGGGTTGTAGCGCTCGATTATTTTTGGCAATTATTTTACAGAAACTGCATCTACGTCAACGGTGCTGCCTTTGGCTTCAGAATAATTGGCACCGGTGGCTTCGGATGCTGAAGCTGTCTCTGTTTGGCGAGATTTAAAGTAGTCGATCGACATTTGCGAAATTTCGGAAATCAGCAGCACAGCAATTGCCACATCGTCAATTTGACCGATGACTGGCAGGAAATCCGGGGCTATGTCGATCGGGCTTATGAGATATGCCAGGGTTCCGAGAATAATCCACCAGCGGTACTTGGGGTTGCGGAGCGTCTCGCGGTACCAGTTGTAAACAGATTGTATAGAAAAGTTCATGCGCTTGTCCTCTACTTATATTTTCAATCTTGACAAATTCTCGCTCGAAATGCTTGTGGAGATATCCCCCCTAGGGTTGGCAAGAGAATTCTACCTGGGAGTATTGGGAATTGAGGAGGGAGAAGTTGTCAAGCTGTGTCGGAAGGGCGGGGACTCTTGACAACGCCCCTACACAAACCTGAAAGATGAAAGCCGATGGAATTAATCTGTATTTATCTGCGTTTATCTGTGGTTTAAAACCATCTTTATCTATTACGTGTATGGAGTGATTAAATCAACTTACTTAAATTGAGATTTTTCAACCGCAGATGTCAGCAGATAAACACAGATGAACGCCGATGGGATTCATCTGTGTTTATTTGCTGTTTAAACAAATCTTCATCTCTCTGACTCACGAATTTTGAAAGATCCATTTTTGGTCGCCGATCGCAATTTCGCAGCCATTTGGCAGCCAAAAAGGCTCGTTAGCCGCCAGCCTCTGCCCCCCTACAAAAGTGCCGTTGGAACTGCCACTATCGACAAGTTGATATCGCTGTTTGCCAATTTCGTCATTAGCCCGGCGGATTTGAGCGTGGTAGCGCGAACTTTGCGGATCTTGTAATACTAAAGTGTTGGTTGGTTCGCGTCCAATTGTAAAGGGATTGGCTGTTAGGGCGATCGCCTCTCCAGAAAGTTTGTAGATTAAATATGCGGTTGTTTTGCGATCGCTGCTTGCGAGTACCGTCGGTGCAAGTTGGGGAGGATTTCTCCCAGCAGGAAGGCTGTTTTGAGCAAGTTGTTGTGTTAGTTGTTGTAAATCTCGATCGAACCCTGCTGCTGTGTCTGAAGCTGGAAGACTCGCAGGAGAATTACCTGAAATTAAGTTTAACTGCTGTACGGGAGATTGAGGAACAATCGGACGGCCTGCTTCGGCAATTCTCATTTGCAGGGCGGCGGCATTTTCTGCTTCCTGTCGGGCACTCATTCCCTCAACTTGGCGAATAACTCCGTTAGTTTCGGGAAAGCTGACATCGCCAATTCGCACGTCTTCTAAGTTAAAGCCTAGGGTATAAAAATCTTGGACGCGATCGAGCAAATTTTGGCGCAGCAACAGCCGTCCTTGACTAATAAGCTGTTGTAGGGGTATTTGCCCGATCGCTAATCCCATACAATCCTTAACTGCACTTGCTAAAACAGCTAGAGGCTCGGACAATTCCAAAGCTACTCGTTTGGGATCTATAACTTGATAAATAACAGTCAGAGTGGCATCAATTAAAAATCGATCCTTAGATAAAAAATCTCCGTGTGACTGTACATCCAAATTGCGGAGTTTGGTGTCTACGAGGACAATTTGACACTGTTCCAGCAGGGGAAGGGCGAAGCTGAAATGCCGCCCGGATTTCAGGGTACGCACGGCGCGGCCGTTTTTGACCAACAAACCCGTGTAACCCGCCCCTATAAAGTCCATACTAAACCCGGCCCAGCGTTCTGGAGTTATCGTTTGAATCAGGGGAGAAGCGTTGTTCATGGGAGGGAGTTGAGGGAGGTTCGATTCTACTTTTAGGGTAACAAATTGCTGAGGGCGAGCGATCGGGCGGTGTGCCGGTTCCGCAACCTCTATTCTATACTTCTGGATTCCCCGCGATTCAGGCCGGACTGGATCGAGTTTGCATCTAGTTGATGGTGGGGGCGATCGAAATGCCGTTCGTAGGGTAATTTATAATCAAGATTAATGTGTCCCGTTAATCTCTCATGACTACACAATCTGCTTCGCGTTATGTCGCACGTCACCCTGAAATCTTGCAAGGGGGACCCATTATCGCAGGAACGAGAACTTCGGTTCGTGCGATTGTAGAATTATGGCGTTTAGGTATTACTCCTGAAGAAATTCCGATGCACTTACCTCATCTGAAATTAGCTCAAATTTTTGGTAGTAGTAAATATGTAGTGAGTGAATATTTATTGCCTCAACGTATAATTATAATGATGGATCACATACCAAATAGCACCAATATGGTTTTCTATTTTTTTAGAAAAGGAAAGAGTTTTTATTACGAGACGAGAAACACGTTGGTGCCAAGTATTATTGAATATTTCAATAGGATTAGTTTTTCCACTATCTTTACCAACTGGCTGAGGGCGTTTGCTTGGAAAAATACAAGCATAGGCAGCCCAAAAATCTGTATAGCAAACAGCACATGGTCGATATACAGGAGGTAGAGAATTCCATAATTGTTTTGCTCCTTCTTCGCTACGATCCCAACATAAACACCAATAATTTCTCTGGTCTCTCTATCCATTGCTAACCACACCAATTGCTTATTTTGTGGGTCATCTACCAATGTTCACATTTCGTCAAATTCAACCTTCAATCTGACTTTTTTTTTAGATTTAACCTTTACTCTGCGTTCGATTGAGGCATATTTATTATTTACGTAATCCTGTAAGCATTTTTGAGAAACACGCCTTTCTCCTGGCTATACCAGCCAAATAAATCTTCTCCCAAAGAAGTCGAGCGATTAATTTTTTTGCTGGTGAGCTAATTACTTTCTTGCTAGGGTTCTCTACCAATGGGCGGCCGCAACTCTGACATTTTTGTGATGGTTTTTTATCGTAAATTCTACCCTTTTTAACTATGTTATTTGAACCACAATCAGGGCAATATGGTCGTGAAAATAGCAGATTATATGACTAAATTAATGTTGGCAAACATCAAGAATCCCAGCAAGAGTTACTTGTGATAGCATAAGTGTAACTCACTCTACATTCGAGCGCGTAAAGAAATATTAAAAGCACAAAATTTGATTACGTGAGCTATAAAATTATCCTATGGGTTCAATTACTGTAATTAAATTACACTACATATTTATCACTACCCAGGATTTGTGTTGAATTTAAGGCGAGTGTGGCGTTATACCATTTTTTTAAAGATGTGATAGAGATAAAGAATGTAAAATCCAAGACCATCCAGTGAGAAAACCAATGACG
>NZ_JAUBPS010000137.1:0-5505 GCF_036700865.1 Microcoleus sp. S13C4 | reverse complement strand
ATTAATAATTAAATGGGGTCGCAAAATCAAAAATAAGGGTAATGCTTGTATCACAGTTTAAATGTGCAACAGCTTACGAGTATTTTTTAGTTGTTTTTCTAAAAATTATACGCTTTCTTCAATTGTGATTTTTAAAATACGAGCCATAAAACGCACCATCAACGCTACCTCTCTATTATATGCAACTTCACATGAAATTGGTATTAGATTTACTCCACAGTTAAGTATGGCGCGTCAGCTAAGTGTTTTTGACAAAACGATTAATATTTTTACTGTGACGCACCTTACAGTTTTCTAATTTTTAATTATTATTTAAGCGCCCATGCCCGAATACTGCTTCAAACCCTGCCGCCAAAGCCAGCGGTTCCACACAAAAAACACCGCACCCCAACCCAGCATCACCAACAAACCGCGGCCTACATCTACGGGCAATCCGATCAAGATTGAAGCGGGAAAATGAATCAAATAAGGAAACGGCATCCACAAAACTACTTCGCGCACGGGTGCAGGAAACACTTCTAGGGGTGCGATAAGTCCCGATAAAAACAGGTAAATTAAAGACCAGAATTGCTCGATCGCACTTGCCCTTTCCAGCCAAAAAGCAAACAGCGCAAAGGTATACTGTATCAAGAACCGCAAGCAAAAAGCCAAGACGATAACCAACAAAAATAGCAAAAACCTGCCCAAACTTGGCAGCCAAAAAGACTGCGGGTAAAGTGCAAAAAACAGCAGCACTAATCCCAATACAAAGGGCAGCCTGGCAAACCTTTCGGAAACGTGAGATGCGAAGTGGTGCCATACGGGATCGAGAGGCTGCAACAATCTATTAGATAGCGTGCCTTGCACTACTTCCTTTTCAAACTCCCAAATCACCCAAACTACATTTGTTTGCCTGACAATGAAAGTGGCTAAAAAATAACGGGTAAAGTCGATCGACTTCAGCCCAAATTGACCATTCTCGGCCGCCTGCATCCAAACGCCCATCAAGATAAAAGGCAAAGCTCCCGACAGCGCCCACACAAACAATTCTGCCCGGTATTCGAGGGCATAAGCATAGTAGGTAACTAACAAAGTTTTAGCAATTTTGATGAATCGTGTCATATTAATTTGAGATCTTAAAGTGTTCAGTATTAAAGTTCCTGATGTGCACCATACAAGTAGAGTTTATGCGTAAATTGTTGTTACACTTTTCCCGTGCGGAAAACGCGACCAATTACCTCTTCAATGGGCGGGTCAGTAACAGTCAAATCTATCACTTCCAACTCCGCCAAAATCTTCGCCACGCTCACCGTCAGCTCTTCCCTTGTGACTAAAAAGCGTACAGAATTTCCCTCAATAGATTCTACCTCGCCGTAAGCAAAAGCACTATCTTTTGCCAGCGGCTTAGCTAATTTTACCTGAACTTCCCGATAAGGTGCAAACCGATCGAGCAATCCGTCCAAACTGCCATCATAAACTAATTGACCTTCATGGATTAACAAAACGCGCTTGCACAAAGCAGTAATGTCAGCCATGTAGTGGCTCGTCAACAGCACTGTTGCTTGATAGCGCTCGTTATATTCTCGCAAAAATTGCCTGACGCTAAACTGTGCGTTTATATCCAAACCTAAAGTCGGTTCATCTAAAAATAATACCTCCGGCTGGTGCAGTAGTGCTGCCATCAATTCAGCTTTCATGCGTTCGCCCAAAGACAGCTTTCGCACCGCCTGATTTAACTTGCCTTCTAGTGACAGCATCTCTGTCAATTCTCCGACTCGCCGCCGATAATCTGTATCGGGAATGCCGTAGACAGCAGCATTGATTCGCAGAGAGTCAAGCACTGGTAAATCCCAAATTAACTGCTGTTTCTGCCCCATAATTAAGGTGATTCTTTGCAGAAAATCTGCTTCGCGACGGAAAGGAGTACGATCGCACACTCTCACAGTACCCGCCGACGGATAAATCAACCCAGTCAGCATTTTCAGCGTAGTAGTTTTGCCCGCACCGTTAGCGCCGAGAAACCCCACGACTTCCCCCGGTTCAATACTGAAAGAAACGCCCTCAACAGCTTTGACATTGCGGTATGTGCGGTTAAAAAAGTGCCGCACTGTTCCTTTAAGTCCCGGTTCTTTAATCGCTACCGGATAAACTTTGCTCAAATCTTCAACTAAGATAATTGGCATCGGCTCAAATTTTAACTTTTATTTTAATCTAGGGTATTTCCATCAGGCTTGTGCCAAGATGTAGCGATCGAGCTGTGTAGTAGGGTGCGCCACCGATTGCTTGATCGCTCAGAAAAAGTAACTGTGTTCTGGCGCACCCTACTCAGCTTTAGAATATTGCAAAATATCCACGATCACATCGCACAAAGTTTACAACTATGGTACTCACGGCCGATAATTCAGGCATCTCTCGTTTGGTAGGAGACAATTCTTCTGAAAATATTACACTTACACCAGGACAACTTGCTAGTTTTTCTGGGGGACTTTGGATGCTGGGTGGCAATGATACTGTCAGGGGCTCGTCAGATGCAGAACGGATTTTCGGCAACGATGGTAAAGACAGTCTGTTAGGTGGTGTCGGGAATGATTCTATTTACGCCGGCAAAGATGATGACGATGTTTTGGGAGAAACTGGCGACGATTTCTTGACAGGAGATAGAAATAGCGATTTCCTTAATGGGGGTGCGGGAAATGATTTGCTGCGCGGTGGACAAGGTATTGATTTGTTAGTTGGCGGTGAAGGTAGTGATACTTTAATTGGCGACAGAGATGTGGATATTTACCAAGGTGGTGGCGGGAGCGATGTCTTTGTTTTTCGAGTCGATCAAGCGGGAATCAGAGTAGTTGGCGTTGAAGTTCCGGACGCGGTAATTGTGGATTTTGATAAGTCTAACGATTCGATTGGAATTAGTGTGGAATTTACCAGCAGCAATATCTCCTTGGAAGAGGTAAATTATAGCTTAAACGATCCGAGACTGCTGCTGCTCAATCCTGCAACCATATCGGGGGGAACGAGTTTGTTAGCCAAGGGTGGCATCTCGCAGCGAAGTCTCGATCCCGATGGCAACGGCCGTGTGGAAGCTACTAATATTAGATTCGGTTTTACTAATGCTTTGTTGGGTACTGTTTTGAATGTGACCCCAGCCGATTTAAACGGTCGTTTTATTAATGCTAATTCTTTGCTTTAATTCGTGGCTTATATATCTTTAGTAGGGTGCGCCTAGCGCACCTTACCCATTACGAATTATCTAACTCACGGTCAAAACTGCGCGATAGCGCACTTGATTGTCCCGGACTTTCTGCATTGCTTCATTCGCTTGTGCGATCGCAAAAACTTCAACAATCGGCTCAATCCCAAACTTCTCTGCAATTGACAGCATTTCATTAATCATAGCGCGACCGCCGATCGGCGAAGCCATAATTCGGCGTCGCTTTGTCAGCAACGGAAACAAGGGAATGCTCAAAGGTGCGTCGGGAACTCCCACAAAAGCAAGCGCACCGTCAGAATCGAGAAAATCAATGTAAGGAACCCACTCTAAAGCAGCAGGAACAGTGCTCAACAAAATATCTAATTTGCTACTGGGGGCTTGAGGAATTTCGCCTTTTCCTACTACAATAGCTTCGTCTGCCCCCATTTTTTGTGCAAATTCTGCCTTATCTTGGGAAGTAGTAAAAACAGTAACGCGGTTGCCCAATTTTTTCGCAAATTGCACCGCCATGTGTCCCAAACCGCCGATGCCGAGAATGCCAATTTCTTGCCCCGAACTCATCCCCGCATTCCGCAAACCGGCGTAAACCGTAATCCCGCCGCACAACAGCGGCCCCGCTATTTTGGAATCGATGCCTTTAGGAATAGGAAAAGCAAAGCGGGAATCTACCATCAAATAATCGGCAAAACCGCCCGGGCCTGTAACAATTAATCCCTGGTTTTCATCACAGAGATTTTCGTTACCGCGCAAGCAGTCGCGGCACTGCAAACAAGACGACCTTTGCCAGCCGACACCAACGCGATCTCCCACTTTTAAATGAGTCACTTGCGGCCCTATTTCTGCCACTTCTCCGATAACTTCGTGGCCCGGAACGAGGGGATATTTTGATTGACCCCAATCGTTGTCAATCATGTGCAAGTCTGAGTGACAGATGCCGCAAGTTAACACTTTTATCAGACATTCATGTACTTTGGGAGGTTCGACATCGAATTTGTATTCTTCAAGCAATCCGCCTGTTTTTTTAACTGCCAGTGCTTTGATTTGCATGGTGGTATTTCCTGGTTTGCTTGCCATTATAGTGTTCGGGACGAGTTTAACAGTCTCTTTCTTTAGTTGTATATATTCAAGTGAAGCGGCCCCTAGGACTGAGGCGCGTTACTAATAATTTGTCTGTTCCTTAGGGCGCACCTTACTAATTACCCATTAGCACTTAGGATTATAACTTGCCCTTTTCCATTGCCCACTGCATCAAACCGGGGAACAAACGATAAGCTTCCGATGCCAAAAAAGCAGGACCGACGGTAACTTCTGCACGCTGATTTTTCACAGCATCCCAGATAGCTTTAGCAATATCTTCTGGCTGAGTTGCCCAGTCAGATTTTAGCATTTGGCTCATTTTCTGGCGGCGCAATTCGACTCCCGGTTCGTCTCGATCGCGAAATTGAGCTCTTTCTAAAAAATCACTGTTAATCAGGCCCGGATGCACGGCGCAAACGTGAATACCTTGAGGCGCTAATTCCAATCGCAAACTTTCTGTTAAACCGGTTACTGCATATTTGCTGGCACAATAAGCAGTCATTTGAGGCAAAGGCATTTTGCCACCAATAGAACCAACATTGACTATGGTGCCAGTTTTTCGTTGCAAAAAATGTGGCAAAATTTCTTGAATTGTGTTAACACATCCCCAAAAATTGGTATTCATTAATTGCTGCCAGTCTTCGGAGGTAGTGTGTTCGATCGCCCCCGTGAGACAAATGCCAGCATTGTTAACTAAAACATCGATGTTGCCACAGGCATCTAGGGCTTTTTGGACGATCGCGCGCACTTGTTGAATGTCGCCCACATCCCCCGGAATAGCTACAGCGGAAGTGCCTTCTCGCTGCACTTGAGCCGCTGCTGCTGCCAATCTCTCTGGCTGGCGAGCCACCATCACTACATCGTAACCTTTACTTGCAAATAAAATTGCTGTTGCTTTGCCGCTTCCTTGAGAAGCGCCTGTAATCAAAACTGTAGGAGCCATAGATAGTTATAAATTGTAACTGGGTAATTTGTTTTTTGCGATATTGAAACTATAACAGAGGTCAGGTAATTTTAGGCGCTATACATTAATAATTATTGAGTATATAAATTTTTTGTGCTTCGGTAACGTTTTTTTTTTAACGAACCGCGAAGGACACGAAGGAAGAGAGGAGAAGAGAAGAGGAAGAGTTCAGATTTGTGCAAAAATTGCTATGTATATATTAGACCTCTTGCGAAAGTGCGCTCGTTCTAGGTAAAATAAAAGAAAAAATTAGATTAATAATATGAATTACGAA
>NZ_JAUBPS010000136.1:0-5711 GCF_036700865.1 Microcoleus sp. S13C4 | reverse complement strand
TCTCTTGTTTCATCTGTAGAAAAAATTATTAAAGAATTTGGAGATAATTATGTAATTAATTTTGCTTAACTACTTATCGCTTTCGCGTGGCTGTAATGAACCATGTAATTATAGTTCATGTTATCTTATCTTCTCTGTTTAACCCTCACAAGTGAGTGTCAGTAACATGATACCTCATCTTTCTGAGAAAGGCTATAATTGTATCATAGTCTTGATAATGATTTAGGATTGCTATAGAACGCCTCTATCTTGCCGGCATCGCCCGTCCCCTCAAGGTTTCGGAGCAAGGGCTCCAAGATTATGTTAACCGGAAATACGCCCTCTTTACCCCGAACCGTACAGGTGTCATCAAAAAAAAAAGGAAAGCTAACGATTCAATGTGATGAATTATGGTCATTTGTAGACAATAAAGGCAATAAACAGTGGATCTGGTTAGCCTTAGACGCCAAGACCCGTGAAATTGTGGGGGTTTACATTGAGGCAAGAGACTCTGCAGTCGCGAGTGAATTATGGAAATCCTTACCGCCGGTTTATCGACAATGTGCCGTCGCCTACACGGATTTCTGGGCGGCTTACTCGAAGGTGTTACCCAGCAAGCGACATCAGGCGGTCGTCCAAGAGACGGGTAAAACCAGTTATATCGAGCGCTTCAATAACACTCTCCGACAACGGGTGTCTCGTTTGGTACGAAAGACCTTATCTTTTTCCAAGTCGTTAAATAATCACATCGGTGCGATTTGGTATTTTATCCATCACTACAATTTATCATTACTTGTTTAGGACTACCTGTGCCATTTGGGGGGTGCGGAATGTGGGTTAGATGGGTCTGAAAAACTTCTGCGTAGGTGATTGCCGACACAGTGGTTGCCAGTAGGGGGTATCATACTGACCGTATAGGTAAGTAATCGGCTTCATGTACAAGGCAAGACACCAGTAATTCCGCCTAAGCCCAAGCGATGTAACCCTCGTACTCACGATCTGGACTTCTACAAGGCTCGCCAACGGAATTGAAAACTGATGATCCCAACTGAAGCAGTATCGGGCGATTACCATACGTTCGTCTAACCTGTAACCAACTTTCTCGGTGCGATTTACCTTGGTGCTTCCGTTATCTGGTTGAATTGATGACGTGCTCTAGGAACGGTGAAAGAAGAAATATTTGTACAATGGCCTTGTCCGTGTCGGATGATATAACATAGAGAGAGTATTATGAAAGTTGCATTAGTCCATGATTACTTGACACAACCCGGTGGGGCAGAGCGGGTATTTGAATTGTTGTGTAAACACTACCCTAATGCTGACATTTTTACGTCTCTGTACGACCCCGAAAAAACCATTAATTTAGGGGATCGCGAAGTTCGGACCACGGTACTTCAGAAGGTTCCAGGCGCAAGTAAGAATTTTAGGCTAATGGCTCCATTTTATTTTTCAGCCTTTCGAGCCTTGGATCTACAAGATTATGATCTAATTATCAGCAGTACCACCAGCTTTGCTAAAGCTGTGCGAAAAAAACCAGGAGCAAAACATATTTGTTTTTGTCATAATGTCACCCGTTTTTTGTGGGATACCAACACATATCTTCGAGACTATGCTACCTATCGAAATATGGCTGGTATGCTCGGACCAATTTTTAAGCAGATGAGAAAAGCCGATTTAGATTCGGCTCAGGAGCCAGATTTTTACATTGCTAATTCCAGCACAGTTGCCAGTCGTATCCAGCAATTTTATGGAAAGCAATCAGTTGTGATTAACTATCCCATTGACATCAAAAAATTTATTTTTTCCAAAGATAAGGAGGACTTTTACTTAACCTCAGCTCGTCTTCTTGGTTACAAACGCATCGATATAATTATTGAAGCATTCAATTGGCTGGGATGGCCACTATTGATCACCGGCGATGGCCCAGAGCGAGAGCGTCTTGAGTCTAGAGCTTTAAAAAATATTAAATTTCTAGGTCATGTCAAGGATGAAAAACGTAGTCGGTTGATGTCTAAAGCTCGTGGTATGATTGTTGCAGCATTGGAAGATTATGGCTTAGTTCCAGTGGAAGCCAATGCTAGTGGAACACCCGTCATTGCCTATGGTAAAGGTGGTGTATTGGATACTCAGATTCCAGGTGAGACTGGGCTTTTTTTCAATGAACAAGCACCTCAATCTCTTCAAGAAGCACTAATTAAGTCCAGGAAAATTGCCTGGGATTATGAGAAAATTCGAGATCATGCGATCGGTAACTTTTCCGAAGATGCTTTCTTTAAAAAAGTAGACAAGGTGATTCGGGAAGTTTGCGGCTATCATCAGCCATAAATATATTTGGTTTAATAGATTTATGATCGAGGCATAGAAGTGACTGAAAATAATATCAACTCAATTGATGAAACAGAAGCGGGCTATGGAGAACTATTTGGAGTTTTAATCCGTAGACGCTTTTGGTTGCTAAGTGTTTTGTGTGTTGCCTTGGCTGGTGCCACTGCAATAGCATTGAAGGAAAAGCCTACCTATACAAGCTCCATGCAGCTCCTGGTAGAATCTAATTATCAAGGCAAAAAAAACAGTAAAACAGATAATCAATTTGCTGATTCTAATGTTGAGATAGACAATGCTACTCAGCTTAGTCTCATGCAAGGTTCTGAGCTCCTCCAAAAAGCCGTGAAATTGCTTCGTCCTCAATACCCAGGGATCGATGTAGAGCAGATTAAAAAATCCTTAGTCGTCACTCAAGTGGCGGATGAGAAGGCAAAAGCCCAGACTAAAATTTTTGAAGTAACTTACACGGCTAATAATCCGACTGAAACCCAGAAAGTGCTACAAATAATGCAACGGGTTTATCTAGATTACAACCGAGAACAACAAAGACTACGTTTAACTAAAGGTCTTGCCTTCATTGATGAACAATTACCAAATGTTCGTGCGAAAGTTGCTCAAGTTGAGGGGAATTTAGAACAGTTTCGCAAAAATCAAAATCTGATTGAGCCGGAAGGACAAGCAAAAGCTCTGACTGATGCAATTAACGCCATTCAGCAGGAGCGACGGGCAAACCAGGCGAGCAGAAAAGAGCTTCAAGCTCAATACGAATCTTCGCAACGGCAACTTGCTAGTTCTCCGCAGGAAGCGCTCTTTTCAGCAAGGCTGAGTCAGTCTTCTCGTTATCAAGCCTTACTCAATGAAATCCAAAAAACAGATTTAGCCATCGCCCAGCAACGAATACGTTTCACTGACAGAAACCCGGTTATGCAAAAGCTGCTCTCCGAGCGAAACAAACAACTAAGTCTCTTGGAAGCAGAAGGGCAACGTGCTACACCAGAAGTGTCTGGTCAGATATCGGGTACGAAAGAAAGCCTTTTGCAAGCAAGGCAACTAGGTCCAACTGACTTAACTATCGCTACTAAGCTTATCGATATTCAGACTAATTTAAAAGGCTTAATTGCGCGGGACGAAGCACTTGCCAGAAAAGAGGATCAACTCCGTGTAGAACTCGATCGATTTCCTAATCTATTGGCTAAGTATACTCGTTTACAAACAGAGATACTACTTAAGCGTGAAACATTTCAACAGTTAGAGAAAGCACGACAGGACTTAAGTCTGGAAATTGCCAGAGGTGGATTTGATTGGCAAGTTGTCGAAATACCGCAGCCTGGTAAAAAGAGTATTTCCAAAAAACAACAGAACATTATGCTGGGTGTCGTAGTTGGGTTGTTCTTGGGTGTTGCTGTAGCTTTTGCTCGCGATATGTTGGATGATTCTATTCATAGCTCGGATCAGTTAACAAAAGTGGTTCCTCTGCCTCTACTAGGAATGACTCCACAGCTACCTCTAGCCAAGAAGAACAAACTAATCATTCAGCTACCGTTCGGCAAGAAGCGTCAAGTTTCTCCTAGTTCGGCAACCGAACCAATCATCAAGCTACCTTTCGGCAAGCCTGAAGGTGCCGAGCCTTGCACGATTGAAGTAATTCATAGTCCACCAGCTTGGAAATCCTTTGACTTAATTTATAAGAACATTCAACTTCAAAATTTTGGTTCGAGCTTCAGTCCTTTAATCATTACTTCAGCATTGGATGGTGAGGGAACATCAACGATCGCATTAGGTTTAGCCATTAGTGCTGCGCGTCTACATCAACGGGTACTGCTAATTGATGCTGATTTCCATCAGCCGATGCTGCATAAACAGCTCAATCTCCCTAATGAGTATGGGCTTTCAACTCTGCTGGAAAGTAACGCTACGATGCTCATACGCAGTCATATTCCAGGATCAGACCTATATATTGATATTTTGACTTCCGGGTCAATACCCCATGATTCAGTGAATCTGTTAAGTTCTCCTCAAATGCAAAGATTAATGACAGGGTTTGAGCAGGCCTATGATTTAGTTCTGGTGAATGCACCTCCTGTTTTAGGGATGGTAGATAGTCTGTTGCTTGCATCCTGTTGCCGGGGGGTAGTGTTGGTGGCACGTATTGACCTGGTAACAAAAACCGCGCTGACTGAGACTACGGCTATGCTGAAGAAGTTAAATGCGATCGGGATGATCGCAAATGGGGGTATTAGTCTCAAAAAGGGCAACATACCCAGTGTCAAGTCATAGAAACGTTCTATATCAGGTAGTCCGGCATAGCAAGGAAAATCAAGGGTTTTAATTGATAGATAAACTGGCGTTATACTCATGGATAAAATACCAAATATCCCAATATGATTGGAGAGTTTTTTGGAGAATGAAAGAGTTTTTTTCACCAATCTAGATATTCTTTGTCTCATCGTATTATTAAATCTTTCTATATAGTTTGTCAGACCAGTCTCCTTTCCTACTGCCTTGTATCTTTTTTGAGGAAAAACTGTTCCATAGGCGCTCCAGAAGTCTGTATAACTTACGGCACATTGACTCTGGAACTGGTCGCACAAGAATCCCATAATCCTTGAGCGCCACCTTGCTCTCTTTTGCCAATATATACTCCTACAATTTTTTTGGTTGAGGCATCAATTGCCAGCCAACTCCACTGCTTGTTATCCTTATGGCCCACAAATGACCACATTTCATCACATTGAATTGTTAGCTTCCCTTTCTTTTTTGACTTCACTTCTACTTCTCTTTTTACAGATCCTAATTTTTTATTAACATAGTATTGCAACCACCGTTCCGAAACCCCAGTCGCCCTCACAATCCCAGCCAGAGATATCTTTTATAATAAAAGTCTATCTATCAACTCTTTTGTTGCTGATGAAATCGGTTGATGTCTGGGAGCCATGACGAATTGTCTTCCACAATCTCGACATTTAAAATTTTGCTAATCGCTAGCGAGTGCGACCATTTTTCCCGATGTATTCAGAGTTACATTTGGGACAGTTCATAAGCTAAAATTTAAGGTAGGTTAAAAGAATAAAATTATAACACATTTTCCTTGCTATGCAGGACTCCCTATATGTATCCGCTCAATAAATCGGGGTAAGTAACCACACACAATTAATTACATAAAGGCTCCTTGCTAGGCAAGGGTTTCAGTAGAAATATTATGTAATTAATTCGGAACTACTACTTAACAGTAAAAAAAGAAGGTTCACAATCTAGGCACAGCATGGTAGAATATGACATATTATTAATCATAAAATCAAGAATGTCATAGTCTTTTTTAGCCACTCAAGTCGGGAGCATCCCGGTTTTGCGCTTTTGAGCATCAAACGGATATTGATCCGTTAAGGTAGGCGCACCGAAGCTTAAGC